>CAZEAH010000200.1:0-6182 GCA_964510075.1 uncultured Leptospirales bacterium
GAGGCGCATCAGAAGTGCGAGTACGATGAAGGAGAAGAAGACCTCGAAAAGCGGTGTGGGATAGAGCGTCGCCGTTGTGGGCACGATGCCGTTCGGATAGGCCGTTCCCCAGATCGAGGAGGTCTCTATGCCGTAGCAGCCGTCGCCGGCAACGTGGCATCCGAAGCGACCGAAGCAGTAGCCCAGCGCCATGGAAGGCGAGGCCGCGTCGGCGACCTTTAAAAAAGGCTCGCCGCTTCGCCTGATGATCCACCATGCCAGAAGGAACGAGAGGAGGAACCCGCCATACGCGGAGAGCCCCGCCCCGGAGAAAATCATTCCCGCCGGGTCCGCGGCGAACTCGTCCATGTGCTCGAGGATGTGAAAAAGTTTGGAACCGACGATCCCGCCGGGGATCGCCGCGAGCAGGATGCGATACGCGAGCTCCGGGTCCATGTCCCTGAGTTTAAGTTCGCGCTCGAAGAGAAGAAACGCCAGATAGAAACCGATGCCAAGCATGACGCCGTAGCCGCCGATCGAGATGAACTTGTACTGGAAGAGTATCGGGTACATGGATGCCTCGTGTCTGTCAGGAAGTTTTAAACCCGCGTGTTCGCGCGCCGTCACAACTATCGGAGCGCTCGCCGTGCGCGTTGTTACAGTTTTTACCGCCGGTCCGGTATGTCCTGATTTCGCCGCCATCCCGCCGGACTTGTCAAGAGCAATATGGATTTCGTCGACGCATGCTCCTTATACGGGAGTGTATCGCGCGGCCTGGTGCCGGGAGAGAGCGTTTTAACATTGCGTTGCTATCCCCGATCGTGCCGTGTGCCCGGCGGCATCACGTGCGTATATTTAAAAAATACTTGACGGGATGTGTTGTCGGCGCTACATTGTTAACTAAATGGTTGGTTTATCTAACTGTTTGGTTTTCTATTGGGGATGTCTGAACGTGGCCGGGTAGGTATCGAACCGTGCCGGTACTACGGGGGCGCCTGCTTTCCGTGCGGCAGGCGAATCCCCGGTGGTATCGCCGCACGCGGGGGAATAGTTCGAAATATCCGCTGATGAACGTTCACACGGATACAAGAGGAGAGAGATGATAAAACCGATAAAGCAGTCGAGCGAGGACAAGGTGCTTGAGGCGGCGCTGAAGGAGTTCGCGGAACACGGTTTCGACGGCGCGCGCGTCGACCGCATCGCTAAATCCGCAAAGGTGAACAAGGCGATGATTTATTACCATTTTAAAAGCAAGGAGTCGCTCTACGAGCGTATCCTCTCGGACCTTGCCGGGATGATATACGAGCGAGTGGCGGGGGCCTTAGCGGCCGAAAGCGGCCCGCGCGAGCAGTTGTACACCGTCATTCACCGCTATATCGAGACGATCACCATGGTGGACCGGAACATGCTGCGCACGATGCTCCGCGAGATCGCCAGCGGAGGGAAGTTCTTCAAGAAGGTCGCCGTCCCGAAGCTGATTCTTCCGATCATCGCGAAGATCGAGCCGATACTCCGCGCAGCGCAGGAGCGCGGCGAGCTCAGGCGCGAACTCGATCCGCTGTACACATTCCTGCAGATCATCGGCGGCATCATCTTCTTCAACATCATCCAGATTCCCATGCAGGGGACGGTTCTGGAGGAGCGCGCGTTCCGGGGCGATTACACGGAACGCTTCGAGGAAAACCTTATGGGCATTCTGAAAAACGGGATCGAGTCCGGGGAGAAGACGCGATGAAAAAATCGAGAATTGGGGTTCGGGCCGCTGCAGCGCTGGCCTTTTCCGTACTCGCGCTGAATGTGCCGGCGCGCGCTTTCACACAGGACGGTTCGGTTCGGAAGATAAGCATGGAAGATGCCGTTCGGACCGCCCTGGCGAACAACCGGGAATACCGGATCGCCCTCTCAAGGCTCGCGCAGGCGAAGGAGCGTGTGAACGGCGAATGGGGGAAACTCTTCCCGGTTCTGGAGTCGGAGGCCTCCGCGAGCAGACAGTATGCCGAGAGCGGGATAATGAGCCTCTCCGACGGGCAGTACGACATTCGCCTGGCGCAGGTGCGTCTCGGACTTAACCCGGGGGTTTTTTACAACTCGCTCGCCGCCTCGCGGGCGGCCTACGCGGCGGCCAAAGAGGAAGTGCGTCGCGTGAGGGGGGGTATCGAGTCCGCGGTTATCAAAAGTTATTTTGGAGCGCTCGTGGCGGGCGAGATGGTCAGGCTTCGAAATGTATCGCTGGAGCTCCTGAAGGCGAACCTGAAGGACGTCGAGAACCTCTTCCGTACGGGGAGCGTCCCGCGCTTCGAGCTCTTGCAGGCTCAGGTCCAGATGAAGAGCCAGGAGCCGCTTCTCCTTGAGGCCGAAAACAACCGTGCCGTCATGCTCGACACCTTCAACTTCCATCTGGGCAGCGGGGCGGTACGTTACGCGCCGGACGACTCGGTGCTTGAAATTGAGTCCTTTCGCATGCCCTCCGGAGATCATGCAACCAAAAAGGAGGCGCTGGTCAGCACGGCGCTGCGCAACCGCCCCGAGATAATCCAGATCGAGCTGGCGGCAAAAGCCGAGTCGCACACGCGCAAGGCGTTCAGCGCGCTGTACCTGTGGCCCACCTTTACGGTGAGCGGCTCCTACGGGCGCACCATGTATCTGCCCAACGAGGTGGACCTGGGCCTGCCGCCGGGGCCGATGACGCCGGACCTTTCGAGGATTTCGGGGAGCGATTCATGGCAAACGACATGGCAGGTGCGCGCGGCGGCGACCTACAGGTGGGGCGCGCTTTTTCCCTTGGATTCCACGCGCGCGGCCGAACGGGAGGCTATGGAGCGGGAAAAGGAGGCCGGGGTGAAGCTCGATCAGCTTAAAAGAAGCATCGAAATTTCGGTCAACGCCGAGTATTCGCGCCTTGTGACTGCGTGTCTCACAATCAGGTCCCAGAAGGACAACGTCGCCACCGCGGAGGAGGGCCTGCGTATAGCGCGCGAGAGCTACCGCGCGGGTGTCATCAAGAACTCGGAGCTCCTTTCGGCGGAGCTCGCGCGCACAAACGCGCGTACGGGATACATCAACGCGATCAACGCCTATTACGGTTCCCTCGCGGAGCTCAAGAGGGAGGTAGGTGTGGAAGATACAGGAATCATACTGGAGGACAGGTGAAATGAACAGGAAGAAGGCACTCCCGCTCGCGATCGTCGTTACGCTGCTCATCGCGGCGACGCTCTATTTCGAGATATTCCGTCATATCGGAGAGAACGGGTCCCGTATCGAGGGATCGGGGACCATCGAGGTCACCGAGATCGAATTGAGCCCTAAAATCGCCGGCCGCGTGGCGAGCCTCGCAAGGGCCGAGGGCGAGGCCGTCGCGCGCGGGGAGATCCTGGTGCGCCTTGAATACGACGAGCTTTCCGCCCAGCGGAACTCCGCGCTCGCGAACCTGACGAACGCCGAACGGAACCTGGCCAGGATCAGGGCGCTCTACGCCTCGGGCTCCGTTTCGCGGCGCGATCTCGACAACGCCGAGACCGCATACCGCGTGGCGCGCGCCGCTCACGATCAGGTGTCGGCGTCCATCACCAACGCCGTATTGCATTCGCCGATAGCCGGAGTGGTGCTCGATACCACCCTGGAGGTCGGCGAGACGGCGTTTCCCGGTACGCCGGTTGTGACCGTCGCCGACCTCACCCGCCCCTGGATGTACGTTTACGTGAACCAGGTGAAGCTCGGGCTGGTAAAGCTCGGGCAGAGGGCCGAGGTGTATGTGGACTCGTTTCCCGGAAGGGCGTTCGCCGGGAAGGTGGTGGCGATATCGAACAAGGCGGAATTCACCCCGAAGACCATCCAGACGAAGGAGGAGCGCGTGAAGCTCGTCTTCGCGGTGAAGATCGCGATCGACAATCCCGATCAGGCGCTCAAGCCCGGAATGCCCGCCGACGCGGTAATCATTACCGACGGTGAAGAAAAATGATACGCGCGCGCGGCATATCGAAGCGCTTCGGGGATACGACGGCGGTCGATGACCTCTCCTTTGGAGTGGAGCGGGGCGAGATCTTCGGTATCGTCGGTCCCGACGGGGCCGGCAAGAGCACTTTGCTTCGGATGATCGCGGGCATCCTCCCTCCCGACTCCGGAAGCATCGAGGTGGACGGAGTCGACGCGGCAACGGACCCGTTCGCGATTAAAGAGAACCTGGCGTATATGCCGCAGCGCTTTGGGCTGTACGAGGACCTCACGGTCGAGGAGAACATTCACTTTTTCGGAAGGGTGTTCGGGGTTTCTCGCGCCGAGATCAGGAAGCGCGAAAAGGGGCTGTACGAGTTCAGCAGGCTCGCTCCCTTCAGGGACCGGCTTGCCGGGAAGCTCTCGGGCGGCATGAAGCAGAAGCTGGGCCTGGCCTGCTGTCTGGTCCACCGCCCGGGGCTTATACTCCTCGACGAGCCGACGAACGGAGTGGACCCGGTCTCGCGGCGGGAATTCTGGAAAATTCTCTACGGCCTGCTGTCCGAAGGCGTTACGATCGTTGTGAGCACCGCCTACCTGGACGAGGCCGAGCGGTGCAACCGGGTGGCCCTGATGTACGAAGGGCGTTTTCTCCTGACAGGGGGGCCCGGGGAGATCAAGATGTCCATGGATAAAGCGCTGGTGGAAATTCGGCCTTCTGACGTGTGGAAGGCCGAGGCCGCTCTGGCCGAAAGCGGCGAGTTCGGCACCGTCATTCGCGAGGGTAACACTCTCCGGTTTTTCGTTGCCGACGTGCGGCGCGCCGATGCGCGCATACGGGCGGTCCTCTCGCGCAAAGGCATACGCGCGGGCACGGCGACGGTAAAGACCCCGTCTCTCGAAAACTGCTTCATGGAAATCATATCGGGAGGTGGGGGTCGATGAAATTCGGAAGATCGCTCGGCCGTATCCTCGCCGTTGCCGGCAAGGAATGGCTGCAGATCCGGCGCGACGCGCGGAGCCTCGCGCTGTCGCTCGCGGCGCCCGCGCTGCTCATCATGCTCTTCGGCTACGCGCTGACGGTAGACGTGAAGAACGTGTCCATGGCCGTGTACGATATGGACCGGAGCACGCTCTCGCGGCGTTTCGTGGAGGAATTCTCCCACACGGAATATCTCACCATTCGCGGCCATGTCTCGGGATATGACGAGATCGACGGACTCATCGACCGTGAGCGCATCGCGATGGCGCTCGTCATCCCGGCGGGATTCGAGCGCCGCTACAAATCCGGAAAAAGCGTCGAGGTGCAGCTCGTCACCGACGGGTCGGACGCGACGACGGCCACCGTCGCGATCGGTTACGCGAGCGCCATCGTAACGAATTTCAACCTTGACCTTAAAATACGGGAGCTCGCGCGCTCCGGTATCCGCAGCCCGAGGATGCCCGTGGACGTGCGCAGCCGGATATGGTATAACCCGGAGCTCGAGAGCAAGAACTTCATCATCCCCGGACTCATCGTCCTCATTCTGGCCATCATTTCCGCGCTCATCGCCTCGCTCACCATATCGCGCGAATGGGAGCGCGGCACCATGGAGACGCTTGTCACCACGCCGGTCCGCGGGCACGAGCTCGTGATGGGGAAACTCATCCCCTATCTGTTCATCGGACTCTTCGACGTGGCGGCGACCATCACTCTGGGGTATTTCGTCTTCGATGTCCCATTGAAGGGAAGCTTCGTGGAGCTCGTGCTTGTGGCGCTCCTGTTCCTCGCCGGCACCTCCTCTCTCGGCATTCTCCTCTCAGCCGCGACACGCGTGCAGGTGCTCTCGGTGCAGGCCGCCATGGTGGTTACCTACCTGCCGTCGTTTATCCTCTCGGGCTTCATCTTCCCGATCAAGAGCATGCCGATCGTCGTGCAGGCCTTTACCTACCTGGTCCCGGCAAAATATCTGATCGTGCTCATAAAGGGAATCGCTCTCAAGGGTGTGAGTGTCGGTCTCTTATGGATGCAGATCGTGTTTCTTGCCATCTTCGCGCTCCTCGTCCTCGCGGGGAGCGTGCGCAAACTCTCGATGAGGCTTCCGGAGGCGCGGTCATGAGGTGGATACGCGGAAACATCCTTAAGAGCATGGTGATCAAGGAATTCAAGCAGGTGCTCCGGGACCGACGGATGATAGGCGTGCTCTTCGGCTCGCCCGTGGCGATGCTCCTCATCTTCGGTTACGCGGCCAACACGGACGTGACCGGTATCGACATGGTCCTGGTGGACGAGG
>CAZEAH010000201.1:0-6157 GCA_964510075.1 uncultured Leptospirales bacterium
TCCTCGTCCCGTCCCTCGGCGGGAACGGGCTTTGCCGGCGGCCTGCCGGTCGCCGCGAGGTGTGAGCTGCTCCATTTGGCGATGTGTTCCGCAACCGGCGCACCGCCCCACCAGGTCAGCTCGCCGATGGAACCTTTTTTAAGTAATACCGCCAGGCCGGCAGCGCCGGCCGTATTGCCGGGATGACCGGTTGCGGTCCGTATTCCTGCATGGGGGGCAATCAAAAGAAGCGCGGCCGCGACGGCTGTTCCGGTGAGTACACGGTTTGTCCCAATGAAGGTGCTCATCAGCTTACCTCCATGTGCCGGCACAGGACGAAGCATACCGGCGTGAAGATGGATATCATTCCGGTGCTGGCATGTCAAATAATAAAGATGTTTGCATCAATATCTGTCCAGTATAAAATTCGAGATGGAGGGCGTTTGGAGCGGTGCCGCTCTGTGGCCGGGATTAAAAAACGAGCGTTCACTCATTTTATTGCAACTTCCGGATGGCGGAATGGTCCTGTAGAGCAGCGCCGTAATGTACACCGAGGGGAAGTGGATACATCCTTCGGATGATGTAATGCTTCCCGGACGTATTGAATATATGTTCTGCTGGAGAGAGGTTCAGAGTGAGTCAAACGACAAGACCATTGAATGCGGCGGACCTGGCCCGCGGGGCGTTGCGCCTGACATCACGGATCATAGACCGGTACGGGCCCCGGCTGACCGGCACCGAGAACTGCCGCAGGGCGGCCGACGAGCTGTACGAAGAATTGAAAGCGGTGTGCGATACCGCCGAAAGGGAACCCTTCACCATGCATCCCGGTTCGTTTCTCGGGTTTATGAAAGTCTCGCCGACACTATTCATAGCGGCGACATTCATTATGTTCTTTGGATATGCGACCGCGGCGGCGGCAGTCTATACGATCGCGGCATTTATGGCCTTTTCGCAGTTTATCTGTTACCGGGAGGTATTCGATCCGTTCTACCCCGTGCGCGAGGGGGTCAATGTTTACGGAGTGATCGAGCCAGCCGACGAGGTCCGTTCGCAGGTTGTCGTCAGCGGACACCATGACAGCGCGTACGAGTTCATGCTCATGGCGCGTCTGCCGCGCATATACAGGTTCTGTGTGGCGGGGATGATTCTAGCTCTCTCCCTTGCCCCCGTCTTCGCGTGGGCCTCGGTCGCGTCATACAATCTGCGGGAGGGAGGCTCCGGGATCGCTACCGCCCTGACCGCCGGGGCGATCGTATCGTTCGTGTTCATGGTTCCCATGTACTTTTTTACAGGAAGATACGGCACCCCGGGAGCAGGCGATAACCTCATAGCTTCGGCGATGATTGTCGGGCTTGCCGGATACTACGGGAAGGCGAAAAAAGCGGGAAATCACGGACTTCGCCACACGCGCCTCATCTTCGCAAGCTTCGACGCCGAGGAGGCCGGGCTTCGAGGTTCCCGGGCGTTCGCAAAACGCCACGGCCCCGAGCTTCGCGCAGCGCCGACGAGCGTGCTTAACCTTGACAGCATATACCGCGCGGACAGAATCAGGTTTCTTGTTTCCGATATAAACGGATTCGTACGGCTTTCGCGGAGCATGGCCGAGGAATGCATGGCCGTGGCCTCCGGCGCCGGGTACGAGGCCAGGACGTTCCGCGTCTACCCGGGCGTCGGCGGGACCGACGCGGCGGAATTCGCGAAAATCGGCGTCAAGGCGACCACGCTCATAGCGCTTCCCACCGATATCGAGAAGGAGCGCACGGTGTATCACACGCGGGAGGATACCGTAGAAAACATCGAGCCGGGCGCGGTTGAGGCATGCGTCCGAATAATCCACGGATATATCGAGAAAAAGGATGCCGGCGGCGGTTCGGCATGAATCAACGACAACGCGAGGCCGCGGTATCTGTCCGATGGGGAAACGGTACGCCGCGGGCCGGGGATCGTTTGCGATCGTCGTTGTAATTCGTATAACCGAACGGCGGAGGTTCCGGCGGAATGATTATATGTTAATATAAGCAATGGTACTGTTGTCATATCAATAAGAAAAATATATTAAAAGTAAATTTTGAATAGTTATAAATTAAGTTGACAGTAATTCCGATTGGTCGGCATGATTTGACCACAGGAGCGGGGAAAACGCGATCTTTCGAAAACTACACATGTGTCAGGAGAGGATGATATGCCGACCATAGACTATTTCAATCTGCCATGGAAAGACCAGTGGGAATGGGAAAGGGTAACTCTTCCCACGGTAACCAGTAGATACGTCGAGAATTCCAAAACCTACGCATCAAAGGACCTGCAGCGCTTCAATCCGGCGCTGTACAACGGAGACAGCAACGGGAAAATGACCTGGGGCGAGGTGTACGCAAGGGTCGAGAATTACGCCTGCGGTCTGATGAGCCTCGGGCTTGGCAGACAGGAGATGGTCGCAATTATGGCGGCCAGCGGCCCTTACTGGACCCACGCGGACATGGCCCTGGCCTGCGCCAACGGCGTGAGTGTGGCCGTGTATCCGACGCTGTCGCTGAAGGAGGTGTCGTACATCGTCAACGACTCGGCGAGCAAGTTCATTTTCCTCAGGGGCGAAGGCGTTCTTAAAATGATCCTCTCCGGCATGGGGCACATGCCCGGGCTTCAAAAAATCATCGTGATGGACCGCGAGTACAGAAGCGAAGACCCCAGGGTCATCGGCATGGGAGAGCTCGAAAAGCTGGGGGTCGAGTGGAAACAGAAGAAAGAGAATTACGACGCGTTCATCGCCAGGAGGGACGGTGTCGTCCTGGACGACATCTATACCATTCTCTACACCTCCGGAACGACCGGCCAGGGCAAGGGGGTGGTGCTTACCCATCACAACGCCTCGTCGCGGATGAACGGGGTGAACGAGTTCTTCAACTACTGCGGCATGGGCTTCAAGACCGAGTACACCACGCTCTGCTTCCTTCCGCTGGCGCATATATTCGACCGGGGCTCCTGCCAGCTTGCCGCCATCTTTAACGGCTGTACGATATGCTACGCCGACGCGCCCGGCACGCTGATCGACGATCTGCAGAAGTACAATCCCCACTGGATAAACTGCGTCCCGAGGCTGTACGAAAAGATATACATACAGCTTCAGCAGAAGATGGGCGAGAGCGGCCTGAAGCGGAAACTCTTCGACTGGGCCCTGGACATCGGGGAGCAGGTGTTCATGCAGCGTTACGACCCGGAGACCGACACCTACAACATGGGGCACGATTTCGACATAACCGGAAACCTTCCTCTCGGATTGAAGATAAAATACAAAATTGCCGACAGGCTCTTCGCGAAAGTGCGCGCCCTGTTCGGAAAAAATTTCAAGCATTCCTTCTCCGCAAGCGCGTCGATATCGCCGGAGCTCCTCAAGTTTTTCTACATCATCGGGATCAGGGTAAGCGAGGGCTACGGTTCGACCGAGAGCTTCAACGCCTGTTCGAACATGCCGCTCAAGGCGTGCAGGCCGGGCTCGGTCGGGCTCGAGTCGAACGGAAGCAGGCTGCGCGTTTCGGAAATAGGCGAGCTCGAGATAAGCGGGGCCGGTGTGTTCAAAGAGTACTGGAACAAGCCGGAGGAGACCGCTGCATCCTTTACAGCCGACGGATGGTTCAAGACGGGCGACAAGGTGGAAGTCGACAAATTCGGATACTATAAAATCGTGGACCGCATCAAGGCGATCATCTGCCTTTCCAGCGGCAAGAACGTGGCCCCCGCCAAGATTGAAGCGCTGTTCGCCACCAGCCCGTACATCGACCAGGTGTTCACAATCGGCGACGAGCGCGCGGTGATCTCCATGCTCTTTGTTCCGAACCTTACATATTTCAAGGACAGGTTCGACCGCGAAGGCATCGAGTACGACAGGAGCGCGGTCGTCATCGACAATTCCGCCGGCGCTCCGATCGTGGTGAAGGTCGGACCGGACTTTATCGAAAAGGGCAATATACGGGGGCTCATCGCAGAGGAAATAGCCAAAGCCAACAGGGAACTGGAGGGCTTCGAGCAGATCAAACAGCATATGGTGCTCACAGAGCGGTTCACCGAACAGAACGGTATGCTGACTCCCACGCAGAAAGTGAAAAAAAGGGTCGTTCTCGACGTATACGCCGCGGAGATCGAGAAGATGTACGAAAAACACTGAAAAACCGCAGTTGCGTTACGTTTGAATCGTCCGGTACCTGATGCGACAATCCCCTCTGTAAAAGGAGGGGATTGCTTTATATATTTAAGGATGCACAATCCGTATCGCACAAACGGCGCCGCCGCGGGCAGGTGGACGCTCCCGCCCGCGCCGAAAGTGATATCCGAGGGGAGAGCATGATATGGGAGATATAGGCATTCTGCTGTATGGTTATTCCGAAGCGCAGGCCGAACGGATAACGGCACATTTAGGGGAAGTGCTCGGGCGTGATGTGGCCCTGCTCAGCGCCTCGGGCGGGGAGGATACAACGATCGACTCGCTCCTCGAGATGGAGGGAACGGCGCGCTTCGAGGAGCGGGAACACCGGGTCCTCATGTTCCTCGGTTTCGATGACGCCCTGATCGCCCGCGCCATGGATTGCTTTCCGCGCGATGCAGATTTGCCGCGTCCGATTTTCTGCGGGCTTACCGAGGAAAACCACCGCTGGAAATTTTCATATCTTCTCGAACACCTGCTCGAAGAACACAGACGCTGGAGTAGAAAACCGGCCGGCAATCGACGGAGGGAGACGGATGACTGAATGCGCATGGTTTCCCCTGTGCCCGATGAAGCGGTATTACGAGCGGGGAGCCCTGGAATACCGCTGGATCGAGGAATACTGCCGCGGCGAATGGTCGCGCTGTGTACGGTTTCGGATGGAAGAACGGGGAGAATATCATCCCGACTGGATGCTTCCCGACGGCAGTCTTGCCCCGGGCCTGGAGGGCCGGCAACGGACTGACGGAAATCTGTGTTGCGAGTGCCGGTCACGCTTTCGCGAAGGCCGGAAATGAATTGACATCACCTGAAATCTTCGCACTATCGATACAGCGTGTCCGCCACTGGCCCGAAGACGCCCGGGGAAAACAGGGACACGGCGTGGTAATAAAGGGTGATGGTGAAGGCTATGGCTTTGGAGGGGATAAGCACTCCGTCGGAAATCGGAGGCAGGGTCGATCAGATCGGTATCGTGGTGCGCGACGCCGCTTTGGCGATGAGGCGCTATGCCGTGGCGCTCGGAGTCCGGCGCTGGTACAGGGCTAACGGTTCCGAGCACCCGGAGGTCGTGTCGCGGGGTAAAGAACTCGTACTTGATATCGACATCTATCTCGGATACATGGGGCGCGTGCAGATCGAACTGATAGAAAGCCGCGCCGGATCCGGAGGCATCTATGCCGAACACCTCGAAGCGAAGGGCGAAGGAATACATCATGTGGGGTCCTTCGTTTCGAACCTGGATAAGAAGCTGGCCGGGCTCCGCGCGATCGGTATCGAACCGGTGCAGAGCGGAGAAATCCGAAGCAGAGGGGGCGCGGTGACCCGCTATGCCTACTACGAAACCGGCGGCCCGGGTAACATCGTCGCGGAATTTATCGAAACAAAAATCCTCGGTATTCCCGTGGGCATGTCGAGCCTGATGATGAATATCGGCTGTCTTACCGGAGACGCGCAGAGGGTGCGGCTGTAGCGAATGCGGACCAGTACCGGGAAAAGGGGGCATGATGAGCGCACAGTTCATTAACACCGTGATGGCAATAGCGGCCGCGGCGATCGTGCTTTTCATCATCTATCAGCTGGTAAAGGGCATCATTAAGCTCGCGGCCGTCGTACTCCTGCTCATCCTGCTCTACGCCGGATACCTGTTGTACACCGGACAGAAGATGCCGCAGGGCGGCGACGAGATCATACAGCGTCTTTCCGAATGCGTCGAGGTGGCCAGGGAGAAGGGCGGGGGCGTGCTGAAAACAATGCTGAAAACCGCCCCGGAAAAAGAGGGGAAATAGAAATACAATATCAACAACAACGGAGAATTCACATGAGCACGGTATGGTATGGACTTGAGGACAGGGTGGTGGTCGTTACCGGCGGAAGCCGCGGGATCGGGCTGGAGCTCGCCAGGGCGCTTCTCGCTCAGAAAGCGAAGGTGGTAATCTGCGGCCGAAAAAAAGAGGGACTCGACGCGGCCGTTTCCGCCCT
>CAZEAH010000202.1:0-6126 GCA_964510075.1 uncultured Leptospirales bacterium
CTCGTTGATAACCTCGGCGTGAGGAACGACCCTGTTTACAAGGCCGACCCTCTCAGCCTCTTTCATATCGATGAACTTCGCCGTGAGCATGTACTCCAGCGCGAGCGCCGGCCCCAGCAGGCGCGCCATGCGCTGCGTTCCGCCGAACGCCGGAATGATGCCGAGCATTATTTCAGGTAATCCCATCTGCGCCTGGTCTCCCGCAATGCGGAGATGGCAGGCGAGCGCGAGTTCCGTCCCTCCGCCGAGCGCAAGCCCGTTTATGGCCGCGATGAAGGGTTTCCTCGAATCCTCGATAAGGTTCATAATGCCCTGGGCCCTCGCCGTTGTTTCCACGCCGTCCTCGAAGGTCCTGACCTCGCGGACTTTATTAACATCCGCGCCCACGATAAACGTTGGGCCTTCGCCGGTGATTACCGCGACCTTGCAGGCCGGATCGGTAACTATCCTTTTTACCGTCTCCTCGAGCCCGAGCAGCATTTCTTCGTCGAATGCGTTCATGGGCGGGTTGGACAGGGTGATCAGGGCGACCCCTTTTTCATCCACAGTGCAGGTGCATTTATCCATAATCATTTCCATATATAGTGTGAATATACGGTGCGCGGGGGCGCACGGCGCCCCCGCGCCGTTCGCGTCACCGTTTGCGTATTCCCATAATATCGCGCGCCTCATCCGGTGTGGCGGGCTGCCTGCCCTGCGTTTCGGCTATTCGAACCGCCCATTCTACCTGCTCATAGCTGCCTTTGGCCATCTCGCCGTTCGGGATGCGGATGTTGTCCTCGAGACCCACGCGCATGTGGCCTCCGACAAGGCAGGACATGGTGATCGCCGGGAACTGGTCGTTACCCACACCGCACGTGGTGAAATTCGCACCCGCCGGGAGGGCGTTTTTCAGACACAGGAACGCGTCGGGCCTGAACGCCTGGCCGCCCGCGACACCCCACACGAAGTTGAAGTTCATGGGATCGGTAAAAAATCCCTGTTTCATGATGAGAAGGGTATTGTCCAGACCGCCCATGTCGTATACCTCGATCTCTGGCTTCACCCCGTTTTCCTCCATGGCCTTTCCGAAATCCTGCAGCATCGTGAAGGTATTCTCGAAGACAAAATCTATGAAGATCTTACCCGTCTTGCGGTCGACGATGCTGAAGTTCATGGTGTTCGTATTCAGGGACGCCATTTCAGGTTTTACGTGAATGATCTGGCTGATACGCTGTTCCGGGGTCTTGCCCATACCGACGGCGGAGCTCATATTGACGATGAGTTCCGGGCACCTGTCCTTGATCGCGTCGTGCGTCGCCTTAATGCGCGCGTGGTCGTGGGTCGCCATTCCCCCGTCTTCCCGCGCGTGCACGTGCACCATGGCGGCGCCGGCCTTGTAGCATTTGTACGCCTCTTCCGCAAACTCCTGCGGGGAATAGGGAACCGCCGGGTTCTGGTTCTTCATGGTGGCGGCACCCGCCAGCGCCGCGGTGATTATGACTTTCTTGGACATCGCTTTCCTCCTTTCATCCATCTCCGGATGTGGTTTTGTTTTTACCGCCACCGGTGCTTTCTCCGCCGGGGCGCGCTCCGATACCTGCACCTTCTTCGTTTTGGAAGGCGCGAAATGGTCGATATCGAGCATTGTGTTTGTGGTTTCTTTAGCGAATACCGCTTCCACCCTCATTCCGATCTCAACCTCCTCCGGTTTGAGACCGTCGAGGATGTGGGCCATCGGCGTATCGGCTCCGTCAAGCTTCACAAGAGCGAGCACGTACGGCGCCTTTCTCGGAAGATGGCCGTCGTTGTAACGGACAACGGTGAAGTTGACGACCTCGCCGGAATTGCCCACCTCGACCCAGTTATTCCGGATATCCTCCATACATCTCTCGCAGGTCTGCCTGGGCGGCAGGAACACCTTGTTGCACGTGGTGCACTTCACCCCCATGATTTTCTTCTGGTCCCGAATGGTGGTGATGAATTTGCTTCCCACCCTCCCCGCGAAGTACGTATAGGGGAGCGCGAGTTTCCCGTCGACTATGAAGCAATCCTTTTTGTCGTAATCAAGGCTCATCGTTCCCCTCCTCACTCGTCTATCTCGAAATGCTTGATGTCGAAAACGCTTCCTACCCGTTTTTCATTCCACACGGGGCGGACCCTCGTCCCGGCGATCTCGTTGTTACCATTCTTTATAAGGTCCATCTGATCCCTCCGTATCAGGTGCGCGAATGTGTCGTTACCCTCGCAGCCGTCGAGCAGGATGTTCACCATTCCGTACGGAGTCTCCCTGGTCTCACCCGTCAGGGGATCCGGACTGGCGTAATACACATATTCCATATACCGCACCTGCCCCTTGGGCCCGACCTCCACCCACTCGTCCGCGCTCACCCTGCAGACGGCACACACCTCCCGCGGCGGGAGCTGTATACGGCCGCACGAGGGACATTTATTGCCGATAAGCTTCTTCTGCTTCAGCGCGTTCAGAAATTTTCCCATCACCGGACCGGTCGCAAACCGCTGTTTGACCGATATGGTCTTCTTCAATACCAGAAGCTCCTGCTCCGGCTCACCGCCGAGGGACGCCGGCGGCTGGTACTTGGCGAATATTTCCCCGAGCTTCATGGCAAGCGCCGTCTCTCCCACGATCGCGGCCCTGCCCGCCGACAGGAGCGAGAACGGGTCGGTCTTGCCGAGCATCACGTCCACCCAGTCCTTCGCCTCGTTCACCTCGAGCCTCACCGTGGGCTTCTCCACGTGGCCTTCTTTCAGCGTGCATTTGCCGTCCTTGATAACGGCGGTCCACACGCCTCCCCCCTCGCCTCCGATCTGGTAGGTGATGGAGGCGTCCAGCCCCTGCGCGTTCTGCGGCTGAAAACGCGATACGAGCGTGCCGAACATGTCGAGAATGAAGTCTTTCGTCGTGAATTCGACCTTCGGCGGCTGGTACTTGGCGAATATTTCCCCGAGCTTCATGGCAAGCGCCGTCTCTCCCACGATCGCGGCCCTGCCCGCCGACAGGAGCGAGAACGGGTCGGTCTTGCCGAGCATCACGTCCACCCAGTCCTTCGCCTCGTTCACCTCGAGCCTCACCGTGGGCTTCTCCACGTGGCCTTCTTTCAGCGTGCATTTGCCGTCCTTGATAACGGCGGTCCACACGCCTCCCCCCTCGCCTCCGATCTGGTAGGTGATGGAGGCGTCCAGCCCCTGCGCGTTCTGCGGCTGAAAACGCGATACGAGCGTGCCGAACATGTCCAGGATGTAATCCCGGGTCGACATCTCTTTTTTGCCGATTACGAATTTCTTGAACATTTTAGCGGTCTTGCCGAACGCGCCGAAATCACCCTCCACTTTAACCTTGCCTGAAGTGAAGGCGTTCACTCCGTCCACCTTCCCGGTGTTTACCCCTACAAATGTCTCGCCGTCGGCCAGCATGACGGAAACACAGCCCGACAGATCATCGACCTTCTGCACACTCATGGCGCCGTCCTTCACCGTGAGCTTCCACTTGCCCTCGTCCTTAATGTCGTAGCCGAACGAGGCGTCCACACCCTTGGCCCCCTCGGGCCTGAACCTGTCGGGCATGGTGTTGAATATATCTTCTACTTTAACGCCCCAGTATTCTCCCATTATAGTCCCCCTTACCAGTTGAGTTCCTTCTCGAGCATGGTGAGCACCGTCCACATGGTTCCGCCGAATCCCGACGCGAGAGCGTGATTGACCGGCGTTGGAATCTGGTGCTTGCCGGCGTCGCCCCGCACCTGGAGCGCCGCCTCGGCGATGCGCACCAGGGCCGTCGCTCCGATCGGATTCGACGCAATAACGCCGCCCGAGGGATTGACCGGAATTTTTCCGCCGATCATGATCTCCTTGTTTTCGACAAGCCTGAGGTGTTCGTCGCCCTTCAGCTGGAAGAAGTCCCTCAGCCAGTCGACCGCCCACCACGACGCGGGATCGTACATCTCGAACACGTCAAAGTAGTCGACGGGGTTTTTAATTCCGTTGCGCTTGAAGAGCTGTTCGGCGGCGAAGCGGTGCGTCATGGGCACCGGATATTTTTCGTTATAACCGAACATGCAGAAGGTCTCCTCGCGGTGAACGGTGATGTGGTCGCGAACCCACACGGGAGTCCGGGCAATCTCCTTCGCTTTCTTCTCCACGGCGTAAATGACCGCGCAGGCACCGTCTGACTGGGAGCACATCTCGATGAGCTTGAGGTCGCCGACGAGTTTCGGCGAGGTGCGAACGAGGTCGTCGATCTGCTCGAACTCCAGGCCGAACGCGCGGTGCGCCAGCGGGTTGAGACAGGCGTGCTTGTCCATAATAATCCGGTACATAAGGGAGACCCTCTTCGCGCGCTCCTCGCCGAACTCACGGATGACATCGTAGGCCTTCGAGCCCGTAAGCGCGCCCGTCTGCAGGTTCCTAAACCACAGCGGATCGGCCATATTGGTGATGCCTCCCGTGGTATGACCTTCCTGCAGTTTCTCGAAACCGATCGCCATCACGATATCGTACATGCCGGAGGCGACAAGGTTGTCCGCCGCGCACCCGATGGTCGCGCCGACCGTCCCGCCCGTGGTGATGCGGATGGAGTCCTTTCCGTAGGCGCCGGTACCCAGCACGTGCCACAGGTCCGGCTGATGCACCATTTCGAAGAGCTCCATATTGCCGTGCACCACGCAGTCGATGTCCTTCATGCCGATTCCGGCGTCCGCAAGCGCCGCGCTGACCGCCTCGTGTATCATCTCGGGCTGGTTGACGTCCTCGCGGTGGCTGGAGTACTTGGTCTGCCCGATTCCTATGATTCCGACGTTCCTGTTTTTCTTTCTGTGGGCCATGGGTTCACCTCCCCTTCTCCATGATGACTACCGCCTGGTGCTGTCCCGCGGCTCCATAGGTCCCGTGCGCGAGAGCCTTTTTTACGCCCTTTACCTGACGCTCTCCGGCCTCACCCCGGAGCTGATGGAAACATTCAATAACGCGGGCCGCGCCGCCCAGAATAAGCGGGTTCCCGTTGAGCATTCCCCCGGATGTGTTTATATTTGACTTCTCCATCCCCCCGGCGTCGATCCACTTTCCGCCGGCACCCTCATCCACGATCCCCAGGCCTTCAGCCCACATGGGAAGCTGATAGGCGGCATGGTCACACAGCTCGAAAACTCCAACTTCTTTTTTTACGTCCTTAATACCCGCCATGGCATATGCCCTCCCGGCGGCCGTTTTCAGGGAAAAATTAGATACAAGGTCTTTGTCGCCGAGGAAGTAACTGTCCATACAGCTTCCGTACCCCGTTATCCAGACGGGATTGTCGGTGAATTCCTTGACCCTCTCCTCGCAGCACAAAAGCATTCCGAACGCCCAGTCGGTGACGGGATAATAATGGAGCTCTCGTATGGGGTCCGCGAGCATGGGAGAATTTAGAACGTCCTTCTCGGTAACCGGCTCGTTGTCCCTCGCAAAGGGGTTTTTCTTCGCGTTCGCGCGGGACCGAAGAACGACTTTCGCCAGATGCTCCTCACCGACGCCTGACTTTTTCATATACGCGCGGGCCTGCATCGCGTTCACGTTGACGAAGTCCATCCCCAGCGGCCTGCAGTAGAACGGATCGAAGGCCAGGTTGGTGTTCATCCGGCGGCTTTCGGTCTGCGACTCCTTGCAGTGCCCCATGTACAGGATCACATCATCATGGCCCGAAAGGATGCACGCCATGGCATATCCGAGACCGTTGACGCTCTCCTGCGCCATCTTTTCCTCCCCGCGGAAATGCGCGCCCACTACGTCGGTCATCCCGTTATTTGAGATTGTCCGCGCGTCGAACACATCATCCGAGCAGGTGATTACATTTCGGATCCCCTTTTCCATATCGAAGGTGACCCCTGTCTGCCCCATGATGGACTCAAAGCACTCCTTCAGCATGTTCTGAAAACGGGCATACCAGAGGTCGCCTTCGTTTTTGATCTGCGCCACGGCGCATATCGCGACTCGTTTACCCATGTACAATGACCTCCTGTGATTAGTTGAACCGCCGCTCATCTCCGGAAACACACCGCACAACCTCGCACACCCGGGCCGGGGCTTGCGGTCCGACGACCGACGACGTGCTTATTGATAAATCAAATAACTCCGGAAGCACCGGCCTCCGTT
>CAZEAH010000203.1:0-6122 GCA_964510075.1 uncultured Leptospirales bacterium
GATATACTCCGTCGCGTCATGATTGGACCAGAACGCTCGCTCTTCCTTTTCATTCTTAAAATTCGGTTTTTTCTTTAAGGTTTTCATAGGTCCTCCTTTCACGTGTACTCATATCCCTCGCCGTAATGACTCGTGTCAGCGATCGCCTGATCGTGAATACGATAAATAAACGGCGTTGCGCGTTCGTTTCTCCTAAAACATAGTACCGCTTTTCACCTGATGAATGTCGATCATCCGAATAGGTGAAAAAGGGCTCGTTGAAAAAAACCTCCTCGCACTCCCAGGAGGACACAACGTGTTTTTCCATATTCTTATCGAGATTACCTGAATCCCAATCGAAGCCGGTTATACTGGAAAAATTCGGTTCATTCATATGTATATGTATGGTATATACTATGCCATTAAATGTCAAATCAATAAATCAATATTCCATGTCCCGCTTTTCGCTTTCGCGCGACTGTCGCGCACACGTTCCACGATCTCCTCGACAACAAGGTACTCCCCCACCCTGCTCTGAACGTTGGGGTCGTCGGTGTCCCAGAGGCCGAAAACTATGACCGCGCGCACGCGCACCGGCCTTCCTGCGAGGGAGCGCATGCGGTCGGCCCTTATACGCGAGCGGTCAAGCCGGACGAAATACTCCTCGCCGCCGGTACGGAAATAGAGCTCGCGCACCGAGGGGTATTCCCTTCCCGCCTTGTTGACGAAGCTCCGCTCGACGAATACGCCTTCAAGCACAACCCTGTGCCCATTGGAATCTCCACCATCCGCCGATATGTATTTCTGCCCCGCACAGGCGATCATGCAGACGCTCGTTGCCAGCCAAAAGAGCGTCGTGATCGGACCCACACGAGAGAGCATCATACCCCGGACCGTCGCAGTTACCATCATTACAGGTACCGGGAGAAGAATCCCGTAATCCGCCGTTCGGCCTCGGCACGTACGTTGTTCCACTCCATAGTGTGGCCCGATCCCTTTACGCGCCAGAGCGTTTTGGGTTCTCCGGCCGCCTCGTAGAGCCGCAGGGCATGGGTGAAATCGACCTCGGGATCGTTTTCGGAATGAATGATGAGAAGCGGCCTGGGGGCGATCCTCCCTATGTGCGCCAGCGGGCCAGCCGAATCGAAATCGAAACCGCCGCGAAGCTCGGCTACGAGCATGATGATGTCGACCAGCGGAAAGGCCGGTATGTGGAACCGTGTTCGCGCCCTGTGTGCCAGCTGATCGCGCACGTCCGCGAATCCGCTGTTCAGCACGCCGGCGCGCACGCGTGTATCGTCGGCCATGGCGGGTATGGCCGCCGATGCGCCCATCGAGAAGCCCAGTATTCCGATCGATTTCATGCCGAGCGTTATGTCCGCATACTCGATCATCGCCGCGATGTCCTTCCGCTCGAGGCTTCCCATGCTGTAAAATGATCGTTCCGGGTCGCCCATGTTTCCGCGGAGCTCGACAAGCAGGTAGTTGAATCCGGCCCTGTTGAGCGCCACCGCATAGCGAAGACCGGCGTGCCTGTTGCCGCCGTGCCCGTGCACAAAGACCACGGCCTTTCGGGAACCCTCGCGCGGAATGAACCAGCCCGCGAGCCGCATGCCGTCGGAAGTCTCGACGATAACATCGCGGTATGGGAGTCCGGTCTCCGAGGGGCCCTTACAGTAGACGTATGCCTCGTGGCATTTATAGGGGGGCCTTAGCAGTGAGGAGGAGAAATGCCAGCCCGCCGCGAACAGGAGCAGTGCCATACCCGCGATCAGTATCAAAGCCACCGTTATTCTTCTTCGAATGGTCATTTATCTCTCCCGCACGCATTATTGGCAAACCGCATTCCGCCCAGGCGGACAGGCGCATCGTTAAAACGGGCACCCCTCGCTATCGCTTCAGGTTCTTTATCAGCATTCGGTACGAATCGCCCGTCCAGTGGTCCCCGAAAGGCGGAGCTTTGGGGACATTTTCCCTTATTTCCGTCAATACGCTCATTTTAAAAACCCTGCACACGTCCTTTTCGTTCTGCCGGGCGGCAACATGAACCGGAAGCCCCCACTGTATGGGGCGCATCAGTATATCGTGCTTTGTCGCAAACCAGTTGCCGCTTATCGTTATGGCAAGGGGTTCTTCTTTCGGGTAGACTTTTACATAGTATTTCCTGATCTCTTCCTTGAGCGCATCGATATTTCCGGGCCCCGAGAATGCCGCAGCGGCCGGGAAGCGTGCGCTTTCGAGGGCCTTCTGTACATCCGCGTCCGACTTCGCTCTTAGCTGTTTGAGCGATGCCAGGGCCTGTTTTACTTCCTCATCTGCAGGATTGAATTTGAGGGCCCTTTTAAGCTCGGTTTCCGCATTGTCGAATACCTGTTTCCGTTTATCGTGCTGATAAAAGGACACGTTGCCCAGGTTCGTCATTGTTTGCGAAAGAATCTTCTTCGCCTCCGCCTTCATGTTATTATCGACTTTTGAAATGATTTCATTGACAATCTGAAAGGCCCGTGCCGGCATTTCATCGGGCCTTTTGTTCGCTTCGTCGTACATTCCCTTTGAAGGGTCTTTCGGGGTCAGGGCGGTGATTTTTTTGTCCATCTCGTCGCCTTCGCCGTATTTTTGAACCATCTCCTTCATCAGGGCGGCGAGTTTCGGCCTGTCGTTTTTGAGTATGTCGCCGGCCGTTTTTATTACATCGTCGGTCATGCCCTCGTCATATGATATCGCCGATTGCCCCGTAAAATATTTCGCCGATTTCTTTCTTAACGCTTCCGCGGATTCGACAATCGTCTTCCAGTCGGAAAGAGCCCGTTCCTTTTCGGCGTCATTTACCACCGGACCGGCATCGGCCTGTTTGCCCGCTTTTCCATCGAGCCCCTGCTCCTTTAACTTCGGCGCGAGCTTCATTTCCAGTATTCTGAGCTCCGAATACGCGGGATCGGCTTTTTTTATTTTTTCCACCAGATCCCTGGCGAGAATCACTTTTTCCATTTTAACGGCGGGGTCGATTGTGTTTTCGTACGCCCGTATCGCGGCTTTCGCGTCATTTGACATTTTTTTGAGTTCCGCGGGGCTCTGGGCATACGCCGGAAATACCGACAAAGACAATCCAATGAGAGCGAGTGTAAGCGCGCGTACAATTGACATGATGTCCTCCTGAATTTGTTATAAAAATGCCCATAAAGAGACCAGAACCGCTGCTGCACAGGAAAGGCATCCCCTAACGGGACTAGGGGCATCGCGGCATATGCCTCGTAAACGAGGTCTGCCCTTTGAAAAATGTCCTTTCCTGGAGAGAAAAGCCCCTCTATCTGGGGCCGCTTTCTATGTGTGTTTGCTGCTATTCGACTGTTAACAATACGAAATCAAACGGGTGCTAAAAAGTCAATTTTAAATATAACGGGTTTTGACACCCGGGACATGGGTAATTCCAAAAAACAATTCTTATTCCCGGAACAAGGCGTTCGCCCTATCGAGCGTTTCCCTGGCCTCATTCACCATACCTTCTATTATCTCCTTGCAGCTGAGCACCTCATGTATGAGGCCGATTGACTGGCCGACCATCATGGGGGCAACGTCCACATCCCCTTCCTCCCACGCGCGTTTCATGCGTTCACCCGCGATCAGCGGATACAATGCCTCGAAGCCTCCGCCTTTCGCCTCGATCTCGCAGATGTCGCTCACTACCTTGTTTTTAAGCGCCCTTCCCTGGAGGTGCAGTGTCTTGCATATTAACGTCGTATCGTTTTCGCGCCGTTTCACAATTTCCCGCTTGATGTTGTCGTGCGCCGCACACTCCCGGGACGCGAGGAACCTTGTCGCCATCATAACCCCCTCCGCCCCCAGCGCA
The DNA here is from genome assembly GCA_964510075.1 of uncultured Leptospirales bacterium. GTDB lineage: Bacteria > Spirochaetota > UBA4802 > UBA4802 > UBA5368 > MVZN01. The sequence goes on from CAZEAH010000203.1 coordinate 3,827, forward strand.
AGGGCGGCCGCGAGCGACTTTCCGTTCGCGATCCCTCCTACGGTCACCACGGGTATTTTCACCGTTTCCGCGATGCGCGGGGTAAGGACCATGGTTGTGACGTCGTCGTCCAGGGGATGACCGCCCTCCTCGATACCCGCGGCGTACACGCCGTCGTAACCCGCGTGCTCGGCATGGACTGCGTGGCGGACCGAGCCTACCTTGTGGAACAGCTTTACCCCCGCTTTTTTCAGCATGTCTATGTACTCGGGTCCCGCGGCCTTGTCAATCGGGGCGCCGGATACCTCTATCCCGGCGACCTTTTCCTCGGCACAGACGCGCAGGTACATCTGGTGGTGTCCCGGTGTGATACGCACCGACGGCAGGATGGTAAGCCCCACCATGAAGGGTCGGTCCGTAAGCGCCCGCGTTGCGCGAATGGCGCCCCGGAAATCCTCCTCGGTATCGTAATTGCCCGCCGTGAGATTCCCCATGCCTCCCGCATTTGATACCGCCGCGCAGAGTTCGTGCTTGCAGAGCCACTGCATCGCACCGCAGATTATCGGATACTTGATCCCGAACATCCTTGTAATCGCCGTATTCATGCCTTCCTCCATAATTTTCGTTGTACGCCTCCGTACAATTACGCTCCATGGGCCCGCACTCCCCGGTCCTCACCCGCCGGGAAGAGAGGCGAACGCCGCGTTCCCCGGAAGCATATCCACCTCCCCACTTCGGAGCACGGCGTCTATCTTCCCGAAATACTTTGTAAACTCCGACGCAAGCCAGTATTCGGAAGCGCGGACCTTACCGTAATAGAACGCCGCTTCCCTGTTTTCATCCAGGAGCTCCATCGAAACCGCGCTGAGCCTCGGCAGGGTGAGCATCAGACTGTAGACATGCATCCATGCGAGTACGAGATCGAACATCGCCCGCCTGAGGGGATCGACGTTAAGCAGGAGTGCCTGGAACCGCCCCTCGTCCATGAGCCGTTTCATGTGCGCGATGGCCTCGTCCATCGCGTCTATACCTTTTTCAAGCTCCATAAGGTGCGCATCGTCAACGACCCCCTTTGCCTCTCCGATGGTGCGGCGCATTCGCGATTTTAAAACGTGATAGTTTTCTCGGTCCGGGTTCAGAAGGATCTTCCTCATCACAAGATCCAGGGACTGTATTCCGTTCGTACCTTCGACAATTCCCAGCGCACGGCAGTCGAGGGCGAGCTGTCCTACCGGATAGTCTAAGCAATAACCGTTTCCTCCGTGGACTTGGATGGCCTCGGAGATGATGTTCCAGGCGTTGTCTGAGTTGCCGGCCTTCACAAGTGGTATGAGTATATCGGCCAGTGCCCCGGCCTCCCGGGCCTCTTCGCCCTCGAGCAGGCCGTGCAGGTCAATCTGCATGGCAGTGTAATACGACAGCATGCGTTCAGCTTCCACGCACGCTTTGATTCCCAGTAGCATCCTCATAACATCCGGGTGTTCGATAATGGGCACTCTGGGCGCGGAAGGATCGAACATCCGGCTGAAATGCGGGCCCTGCAGGCGGGTCCGCGCGTAATTCACGGCCTGCAGGAAGGCACACGCCGATCCACCAAGCGCCATGATACCCACCTCCAGCCGCGTTTCGTTGAGCATCTGGAACATGATGTTCATGCCTCTTCCCCGTTCTCCGAGGAGGAAACCCGTACAGCGTCCTTCCTCACCGAAGGCCATGGAGCAGGTGGCCGCTCCATGCGCCCCCATCTTTTCCTCAATGCCCAGGCACCACACGTCGTTGCGTACTCCCGGGTTCCCGTTCCCGTCGGGAAGGAACTTGGGCACGATGAACAGCGATATTCCCTTTGTCCCCGGTGGATCACCCTCCACGCGGGCCAGAACCGGATATATGATCTGATCGGTGATATTCTGCTCGCCGTTGGTTATGAAACACTTCTGTCCCGTTATGCGATATGTTCCGTCGGGCACGGGAACCGCCCTCGTTCTCAGAGAGCCCACATCGGAACCCACTTCCGGCTCGGTGAGGCACATTGTCCCGCCCCACTCGCCCGAGAGCAACCTGCCCACATAGCACGCCCTCTGATCGTCCGTTCCGAAACGCTGAATCATATGCGCGGCGCCATGCCCGAGCATGAGAAAGAGCATGAGCGCACCTCCTGCGCCGCAGAAGATTTCCCAGGTGCATGCCTGCATAACGAGCGGCATTCCCGTCCCGCCCGGAGCCGCCCGCCTTGATGAACGCCCCATCGCGGCCGGCCCCAAGGCGATCCGATGATGGATTATAGCCGAGAGAAACTGCCGGGTGAAGTGGTTTTCGG
>CAZEAH010000204.1:0-4520 GCA_964510075.1 uncultured Leptospirales bacterium
TCAAGTATTTCCGAAGCGAGTTCGTAAAGCACTGCAAGCCGGACTACAAGTGCGCAGCGTGCGACGCTTCGATTAAAAAGTATTATTCATCTACGGCCCATTGAGGCCTGCACACAAAAAACACAGACGCTGCCCGGCGCCATGCTTTCGGCACGGCGCCGGGAATCAACACATACACGGGAGGTAGTCATGTCATTAACCAGAAGGGACTTCCTGAGGCTTTCGGGAGTTACCGCATCGGGCGCGTTTCTCGGGGGCGTTTCGTTCCTGAGCGGGTGCAAATCGTATCCCGACAAGCTCAGCGGAACAAGGGAGAGCACCACCATCTGCCCGTTCTGCGGCGTGGGCTGCGGGCTGATCGTGTCGTCGCGCAACGGGAAGATCATCAACATCGAGGGCGATCCGGACCACCCCATCAACGAGGGCGCGCTCTGCTCGAAGGGGAGCGCTCTGCACCAGGTGGCGGTAAACCCGATCGATCGCAGGCTTACGAAAGTGCAGTACAGGGCCCCTTACTCGAACGAATGGAAGCAGCTTTCATGGGACGAGGCGGTTACAATGATCGCCCGGCGGGTCAAGAAGACGCGCGACGACACCTTTGTCGAGAAGGAAAACGGAGTGACGGTAAACCGAACCGCGGGCATCGCCGGTCTCGGCGGGGCCGCCCTCGACAATGAGGAGTGCTATGCCTGGTCGAAGATGGCCCGGATTCTGGGTATTACCTATCTCGAGCATCAGGCGCGGCTGTGCCATTCGTCCACGGTGCCCGGCCTGGCGAACTCGTTCGGCCGCGGCGCGATGACCAACCACTGGATCGACATCAGGAACGCCGACGTCATCCTCATCATGGGCAGCAACGCCGCCTCGAACCATCCCATCTCGTTCAAGTGGGTGATGAAGGCGAAGGAGACCAGGGGCGCGAAGCTCATAGCCGTCGACCCCCGGTTCACCAAAACGGCGTCGCTCGCCGACCTCTACGCGCCGCTGCGTCCCGGCACCGACATCGCCTTCATCGGCGGAGTCATCAATTACGCGCTTCAGAATGGAAAGATCAACAAGGACTATGTGGTCGAGTACACCAACGCGTCGTACCTGGTCAATCCCGCGTTCGGCTTCAATGACGGCCTCTTCACCGGCTACAAGCCCGGCGAGCGCAAATACGACAATGCATCATGGGCCTACCAGCTCGACGACAAGGGAATCCCCAAGCGGGACAAAACGCTCGAGGACCCGAATTGCGTAGTGCAGATCATGAAACGGCATTACGCGCGTTACACGCCGGAGAAGGTCGAGGCGATCTGCGGCACGCCGAAAGAAACCTTCCTGAAAATAGCGGAGCTCTTCTGCTCCACCCATACGCATGATCGCGTCGCGACCATAATGTACGCCATGGGCACCACCCAGCACACGGTGGGCACACAGAACGTCCGCATCTTCGCGGTCCTTCAGCTCCTGATGGGAAACATCGGCATGGCCGGCGGCGGCATCAACGCGATGCGCGGCGAGTCGAACGTGCAGGGCTCGACCGACGCGGCCCTGCTCTGGCACATCCTCCCCGGCTATAACCCGATGGTCGAGGCGGCGAAGCACCCGAACCTGGAGGCATACCTCAAGGCGACCACGCCGAAGTCGAACGACCCGATGAGCGTCAACTGGTGGTCGAACAGACCCAAGTATTTCATCAGCATGCTTAAGGCATGGTACGGCGACGCGGCGACAAAGGACAATGATTTCTGTTTCGACTGGCTGCCCAAGGCCGGCAAGCCCACCCCGCATATCGTTCTTTTTGAGGACATGTACGAAGGCAAAATAAAAGGTACGTTCATCTGGGGGGCCAACCCGGTGGTGGGAGGCCCGAACGCGATCAAGGAAGCGAAGGCCCTGGAGCGGCTCGACTGGCTGGTTGCGGCCGACCTGTGGGAGACCGACACCTCAATCTTCTGGAAACGCCCGGGCGCCGATCCCTCGAAGATCAAGACCGAGGTATTTCTGCTCCCCGCGGCCTCGTCCGTCGAGAAGGAAGGCAGTATTTCCAACTCGGGCCGCTGGGCGCAATGGCGTTACAAGGCCGTCAATCCTCCCGGCGAGGCGAAATCCGACCTCGACATGATGGACCTCATTTTCCGCGAGATCCAGGCGCTCTATAAAAAGGAAGGAGGCGCGCTTCCGGACCCGATCATAAAGGCCAACTGGAATTATGTGCCTGCCGGTGAGCACGAGGCAAGCCCTCACCTTGTCGCCAAGGAACACAACGGTTATGATGTAAAAACCGGGAAGCTCGTCCCTGCCTTTTTCGACCTGAAGGACGACGGCTCGACCGCCTGCGGCGACTGGCTCTATTGCGGGAGCTACACGGAAAAGGGAAATATGATGGCCCGCCGGGGAAAAAGCGATCCGGGCAAGCTCGGCATGTATCCGGAATGGTCCTGGTGCTGGCCCGTCAACCGGAGGATACTGTACAACCGCGCGTCAGTCGACCGCACGGGCAGGCCATGGGACCCGTCGCGCACGGTGGTAAAGTGGACCGGGAGCAAATGGAAGGGAGATGTGGTGGACGGCGGGCCGACCGCCGGGCCGGACAAGAAGAACCCCTTCATAATGAACACCGAGGGGGTGGGCAGACTCTTCGCGCCTTCCGGCCTTGCCGACGGGCCGCTGCCCGAGCACTACGAACCTGCCGAAACCCCGGTGCGGAACCTCCTTAACGCCCAGAACCTGAATCCGGCCGTAAAAGTGTTTACCACCGAAGGCAACAGGACCGGAACCCCGGCACAGTTTCCGTACGTCGCAACGTCCTTCCGAATGGTGGAGCACTGGCAGGCCGGCGCCATGACGCGAAATCTGCCCTGGCTCACGGAGCTCGTACCCGACATGTTCTGCGAGATAAGCCCGACGCTCTCCGCGGCGAAGGCCATTAAGAACGGCGACCGGGTAAAGATCCGCTCCGCGCGCGGCGAGATTGAGGCCTATGCTCTGGTCACCACGCGCATCCGTCCCATGCGTATAGACGGGCGGGAGGTGGAGCTCATCGGCATGATATGGCACTTCGGGCACGGCTGCGCCCGCTCGGGGGACGCCTGCAACATGCTGACGCCGCATATCGGCGACGCGAACACGATGATACCGGAATACAAGGTGTTCCTGGTCGACATAAGAAAGGCATAGGAGGGAACCAGCATGTCCGATAAAGCGTTTTTAGTGGACACGACGAAATGTTCAGGCTGCCGGTCGTGCCAGGTCGCCTGTAAACAGTGGAACGAGAACCCCGGCGAGAAGACCCGTTTCTTCTCCGGGACCGAGTACACAAACCCCGCCGAGCTTTCGGCAATTACCTGGAACCACGTGAAGTTCTTCCCGGTGGATTGGACCGGCGCCGAAAGGCCCGAGTGGACCATCATGCACAAGAAGTGCTATCACTGTGAAACGGCCAACTGCATCCGCGTGTGCCCCGAGAAGGCCATTTCGAAGGTGGACGGCTGGGTGGTGATCGATCAGGACCGCTGTATCGGATGCGGCGCCTGCGTCAATGAGTGCGTGTATCATGTCCCGGGCGTGGCTGAGGAGGACTACTCGGCGCACTACGTGGCCAATCCCGGAGTGCGCGCGAACGCCTGGTACGAGCGCATACAGAAAGGAAAATCCCACAAGTGCAACGCCTGCACCAAAAACAGGCGCGATGTTCCGGCATGCGCGTTCGCCTGTCCGACCGGCGCGCTGACCGTGGATTACCGCACGGTCGTGGTTAAAAAGGCGAAGGAACGGCTCGAGAAGGTAAAAAAAGACTATCCCAGAGCATGTATTTACGGTCTGGAGGAGTTCGGTGGGCTCGGCGTCATCACCATCCTCAAGGACCGATCGGAAAAATACGGTCTGCCGTTGAACCCGGTCCCGATCGACATTACGAAGGTCGAGGAGATCAACGCCCTGTACGCGATTTTTTCCCGCTTTACGTTCGGCATCCCGTCGCTTAAAAGGACGGCATACCGGATGGCCCGCTCAATGGCGGCGGGGGATCGGAGCCTGTCGTAAGCGAAGCGGAGCGTCCGGAGAATTACCACGCGGGGAGGAATCGCCTCCCCGCTTTTTTATTCATCCTCTCGAAAAAATTCTTTATTGCCACGCCGCCGGTCTGGTAAAGTCCCCCATATCCCGCGCGATTTGCCCGCGGACCACGCCATGAAAAGCGCAATCGACTCATCGCGAAGCGCCCCGAAAAGCCGCCTGGCCTTCTTCCCGGCGCTCTTTCCGCGCGCGCACGCCGAGAACGCCGCGCTTTACAACGCGCTGGTCGCCCTGGGCTGTACGGTGATCTTTCTGGTCGTGCTCTTCGCCGGTTCGCTTCTTGCAGTGCTCGCGGTGATACTGGCCATGTTCCTCACCAGGGACGCGCCCGGCGCGCGGCTCGAGATGGGATGGATGGCACTAATGCTTCTCGCGCCGGCCGCGGTCTTCGTTCCGGACGCCGTGTTCTGCGCTTTTCTCCTGGCAAAAAACCTGAAGAGACCTTCACGGAGCGGCCG
>CAZEAH010000204.1:4530-6098 GCA_964510075.1 uncultured Leptospirales bacterium
CCCCCCCGGCGTGATATCGTTTAACGCACCGTCCTCAGCTTTTCGCCGGAACGAGCGAGAGGAGCTTTTCGAGCTTTTCCGGCGCCGTGTAGTGCGCGCTCACCTGTCCACCCTTCGCCCAGGTCTCCGCAAGATCGCCGTAGTGCGGGCTCAGGTAATGGCCCGACTGCCCGGGCGGACTCATCAGCGTCATGGTCGAGAGGTCTCCCATGTCCACCACGATTCGTATGGCCGCGCCGCTTTTCATATCGAAGGGATTGTAGCGGTCCCACCATCCCGCGTGGATCGTGAAATCATCACCCGCGTACTCGTAGGGCCCAAGGTTCAGGAAGGGAAGGACCGAACCAAGCGGGTGCTTTATCGGCATTCGGTGGACGCGCCCCCAGGCCCAGTTCTTTTCGTTCTTTCCGTACTTTTCGCGTAACTGCCCGAGCGCGTCCTTCATGCTTTTCACGATGACGTCGTCGCGCGTCTCGCGCCTGTCCTTCGTCGCGACATCGTCCCAGAAGCCGCCGTCCGGCTCGTCGAGGTAGCGGATGAGCCACTGCACGGGAATCGAGACATACAGGTCCCTGAAAAACTCGTCGACGATCTTCGCGCCGAGCTCGTCGGTGAAGGTGTTCCCAATGAGCTTCGTCACAAAGGCGTTGAAGACCGTCGCCTCGACGCTCTCCAGGCTCACGAAACGGTCCCAGGCCTCAAGCCGTTTCGCGTAGGGCGCGAGTGAGGCGTCCTTCGCGCAGGCGGCGGCGATGTACGGCGTGAAGCGTTTCGCCAGGTGCGAGCCCGTGTCGTTCTGCATGGCCCTTATTTCCTCTACCGTGAAGCGCTCCTTCGCGTTCACCATCTCGTCGAAACGAAACGCGCGCTCGAAGAGGAAGAAGGCCGTGCCGTAGAAGTCCGCGGTCTCCGGCATCTGGTTGAACGAGGCGACGTAGCCCTTTTGCGGATTGTACGCGTACGGGTGCCGCTCGTAGGGTACGAAGCCCGCCCAGTCGTGCGCGCCCTTTTCGCCGGGCATGGCCACCGGGTTCTCGCCGCCCTTCCGAACCGGCAGGGTCGACACGTACTGGTAGCCGATGTTGCCGTCCACGTCGGCGTAGCCTATGTGGACGCTCGCCCCGCGCACCATGCCGAGCGCCGCGCGGAATTCCCTGAAGTCGCGCGCCCTGTTGAGCGTGAGCAGGCCGTCCATGGTGCCGTCGCGCCCCATGAGCCCCGGCCACTGCATGGCGCAGTCCGGAGGGAAGGCCTTCATCACACCGCTTATGATCGGGCCGTGGCGCGACACGCGCACCGTGAGCTTCTCCTCACGAAAGCCCCCCTTTATCTTCACCTTTATCGGATCGTCGATAAGCGTAAAATTTTTATAGCCGTTCTCCGTCAGGTAGCGGGCAGGGTTTGCCGGGTCCGCCTTCTCCACGAAGAAGTCAACGTTGTCGCCGTTCCCCACGGTGATGCTCCAGGCGACCCTTCCGTTGAAGCCGACGGCGTGCACGCCGGGAAGGCCGGCGATGGAGCCGCCGATGACGTCGTACGAGCCGCCCTTCAGATGCACCAGGTAGAAG
>CAZEAH010000205.1:0-6087 GCA_964510075.1 uncultured Leptospirales bacterium
GGCATAAATGACGCGGTAGAGCTGGCGAACGGCATACGGATGCCGGTGCTTGGACTTGGAACCTACAAGACACCGGATGGCGCGGTTGTGGAGAACGCCGTCAGAGCGGCGCTCGACACCGGCTACCGGAGCATAGACACGGCCGCGCTGTACGATAACGAAAAAGGTATCGGACGCGCGCTGAAGCACAGCGGTCTTGAAAGAAGCGAGGTTTTTATCACGACAAAGGTATGGAACGCCGATCAGGGATATCGGGAAACGCTGAAGGCCTTCGACCGGAGCAGGAAGTATCTCGGCACCGACTACGTGGACCTCTACCTCATACACTGGCCGGTGAAAGGAAAATACATTGAGACGTGGCGCGCCATGGAGGAACTGCTGAAAAAGGGACTGGCGCGGTCGATCGGCGTGAGCAATTTTCTGGTCCACCATCTTGAAGACCTCATGCGCAACTCATCCGTTGGGCCGATGCTCGATCAGTTCGAGCTGCACCCGCAGCTGTATCAGGCGGAACTTATCTCCTTCTGTCGAGGCAGGGGAATAACGGTCGAAGGCTGGGCACCCCTGATGCGCGGGCGTCTGAATGATAATCCGCTCATACTGGAACTTGCGGCCGCGTACGAGCGAACCCCTTCACAGATACTTATACGCTGGGCGCTGGAGCATGGCTTTGTCACCATCCCGAAATCGGTGAACCCGGAACGAATAATTGAGAACTCCCGCGTCTTCGATTTCAGATTGTCGGGTGAGGATATCGGCCGGATCGATGCGCTGAACAGGAACGAACGCACGGGGCCCGACCCCGATAATTTCAATTTCTGATCGCCATACCGGGGATCGTAATGAGCGCACCATGACGATCTGACAATCGAGCGCACCGGTGATGCCACCGGAACGTCCTCACCGGGAAAAGCGGCACAGGCATTCCGCGCTTATCTTCGATTCCAGAATTCCGGGGTGAGGAGAATTAACACAGTGTAGAGCTCGAGCCTTCCGACCAGCATCGCGAAACCCAGAAACCATTTCACATAATCCGGAAACAGGGCGTAATTATTCGAGGGACCGGTGTCGCCGAAGCCGGGGCCGATATTGCCGAGCGTCGCGAGCGCGGTCGTGAAAGATGTTGTGAGGTCATGCCCGGATGAAGCGACCACAAGCGACGTGCACAGGAGCATGAAAATGTAGAGAAAGAAAAATCCCGCAACGGAGTATACAAGGTCCTTGCGCACGATTCGCCCGCTCACCTTTAGCGTGAATATGCCGCGGGGGTGTATAAGGTACAGCATCTCTATAAAGGCCTGTTTCAAAAGGATAACGATACGGAACACCTTGATACCGCCGGCGGTCGAGCCTGAAGATCCGCCGACGAACATGAGCAGAAACAGCACCCCCTGGGCGAAGAGTGGCCATTGCTCGAAATCGGCGGTGGCGAAGCCGGTGGTGGTCAGTATTGACGCGGCCTGGAACGCGGCGTGCACGCTCGACTCGAATAAAGAATCGTACGACTCTCCGTATATGCTGATGATTATGGCCAGTGTGGCGGCCAGGAAGATGCAGAGATAAACCTTCACTTCGGTATCGAGGCGAAGGGAGTCGAACCTGCCCGTAAGGATGCGATAATGCAGCGAAAAACTGATTCCGGCCAGCAGCATGAACACGGTGATGATTATGTGTACCGCGGGCGAATCGTAATGGCCCACGCTTGCGTTCATTGTGGAAAACCCGCCTGTAGCGAGCGTACCGAAGGTATGCGTGAGGGAGTCGAACAAATCGAGGCCGGCCAGCATAAGCAAAACAGTCTGAGCGAGGGTAAAACCGATATAGATGATCCACAGGAGCTTGGCCGTGTCGGCGATACGGGGAGTTATACGGTCAACCGTCGGCCCGGGAGATTCGGCGTTGATGAGCTGGAGACCTCCTATACCCATCATCGGCAGGACGGCGACCGCGAGTACCACAATGCCCATTCCTCCCAGCCAGTGAGTCAGAGAGCGCCAGAAGAGTATGGAGCGCGGCAGGGCCTCGATATCGGTCAGGATTGAGGCGCCGGTGGTTGTGAATCCGGAAATGGTTTCGAAAAAGGCGTCCGTGAACGAGGGGATGGCTCCCGAGATAAAAAATGGCAGTGCGCCTGCAAGCGAGGCGGTGATCCAGCTCCCCGTTACGAACAGGAATGCGTCCCGGGTCGAGAGGGCCTCCGCTTTTCGGTTCCTCAGAGCGTACAGAAGAGTGCCGGACAGGAAAAGAAGCGGCATCACGACCGCCAGGAATGCGAAAAGCTCGGTCGTTTCGGACAGATACAGCGCAATTCCGGCCGGGACCAGCATAAAACCGGAAATGATCAGCATCAGAAAGGCGAGCGTTTTAATTATGGTAAGGGGATTCATGGGGCGTAATTTTATTGTCGTCCGGCAATCAGTACTTTTTCGAGATCGGCAATCGATTTCTTGTCGACGATGGAGATTAGTGTGTCGCCCTCCCGAAGAACGAAATTACCGTCGGGAATAGTTTCCTGTTCGTGGCCGCGTATTACGCTAAGTATCAGCGATTCCGAAGGCATGCTGATATCCATTATTTTTCTGCCCCTGACAGGCGAATCGGTCGTAATCTTGAACTCGAGGACTTCGGCCATTCCGTTAAAAATGCTGTGGACGCTCCGTATGTCGCCGCGCCTGAGAAATTTTAAAATTGCGTCCACCGTACTCACTTTAGGGCTTATGATGGAATCGATTTTGAGCCGTGCGGCGATGGACATGTAATTTGATTTTGTGACCAGGGCGAGGGCCCGTTTGATGCCCAGGCTTTTGGCGTATACGGCCGTAAGAATGTTGAGCTCCTCGTTATTGGTTGTAGTTATGATGAGATCGTAGCTGTCAAGATGTTCTTCTTCGAAGATGTTCTCGTCGGAGATGTCGGCATGCAGTACCAGCGCGTCAGGGAAACGTTCCGAAAGCGTCTTGCAGTTCTCGTACATGCTGTCGATGATCGTGATTTTCCTCCCGGTACGGATCAGGTACTGGCAGGCGAGCGAACCGATGCGGCCGCCGCCGGCGATGATGATCCTGTCGAGACGTTCGCTCTTCCTTCCTGCCTCAATGAAAATGCGGGTGAGGTCGTGGCGCGTGGCAAGCAGGTAGATAGTGTCGTTTTCCCTGATGATAAAATCACCGGACGGAATGATGAACGACTCGTCCCTGATCACGCAGGGGACGAGGAATTTTTCGTTGATGGTTTTCCGTATCTGCTTTAACGAGCGGTTGGCGAAAAAAGAAGAATTATCGACAACAAGATTTCGCATCTGGATTTCTGTGTTCTCGAAAAACATGACATCGCTGTCGGCCCCCAGAGCCACGGTATTCGCGATGTGCCGTGCAGTTTCGACTTCAGGGTTGACCACGTAGTCGATTCCCAGAAATCCCTTTTCGAAAATGCGGGCACGGGAGTAGTCGGCATTGCGTACCCGCGCGATCTTTATCGGCACGTTGAACTCGCTCGAAACGATCCCGCAGGCTATCATGTTCACCTCGTCGATGTTGGCGACGCTGATGAACGAATCCGCGTCACCCGCGCCTGCCTTCATGAAGGTGGAAAGATGGGTGCCGTTTTCGTTTATCACCATGCAGTCGATATGAGACGAGACATATTTTGCCCTTTCGGGGTCTTTTTCGATAATGACGACGTTTTTACCCTCGTTAACGAGCTGCTGTGCAAGCTGGAATCCGACGACTCCCGCTCCGAGTATCATTACGTTCATGGCGCCCGCCTGGAATGATCTGTAGGCCGGATGGATCGCGGCCGGGACAAACAGACTATAACCCACACCCGAATCCCTACAAGCATATTTTAATGAATAACCATGGTGGAAATATCATTATAAAGTGGATACCGACAGATGCTTGACGCGGAATGCCGTCGGGGGTATGAAAGAAAAAACACATGCGCAATAATTTCGAGGGAACCGGAGGAAAAAATGACGAGAATAGTGATCTATGGGAAAAGCGGTTGACCGTACACCGGGCAGGCCAGGTCGGCCTACGGCGACAGGGCGGAATATTATGACGTTAAATCCGACCCGGGTAAAATGAAAGAAATGCTGGCATTTTCCGGCGGGAGGCGAGAGGTTCCGGTAATCGTCGTAGACGGTAAAGTGACCGTAGGTTACGGGGGTACCTGAGGGGTGTGAAACCCGCCGTGAGCGGGGATCGGTGCACGAGCCACGAATCATGTTTAAGCCGCATAACATCCGGTAACCCAGGGCCGCTCTGCGGGGTCAGTGATCCGCGTAGGACGGGAGGCGACGGTGGGCCACGATTGCCGTCTCGCACCCGTGCGGCCCGGTGGAAATCATGAAACAGGAGATACTGTCATGAAGAGAATGGTGGTTAGAAGCATGGTGTTGACATTGACGGCCGTACTTATCGTATTGCCGTCAGCGGTTCCCGCGGTCGCACAGTCATATATGGGAACCTCTAAAAATTAAAACTTTTAGCAATATCAGAAATCGTAACCCTTGATTTAATCAGGAGTTGCAACTTTATCAACCTCAAAAATGTTAATTAATAGAGGTTCCCATATAATCGAAGGTCAATACTCGGCCGTAGGAACAAACCCCGATGGATCACCGTATACAGGCGCGGTGACGATACACCGGGACGGCGACATGTATAGATTTCACTGGAGGGTGGGTACGGAATACTATGGCCATGGTACGCTTAAGGGCAATATCCTTACGGTGTACTGGGGCGCGCCGGATCCGGTCATATACACGGTCAGGGACGGCGGCAGGACCCTGGAAGGGGTGTGGGCCGGAGGGCGGGCGAGCGAAACCCTACGCCGATGAAATATGCCCTGCGGATTCCTGAACCGGCACGCGCCTCCGGCATCCGCTGGTCTTTGTATTGTTGTCCGAGGGACAGCCGCTGACGTCCTCCGCCGTTAAGGACTCCACCCCGATTACGCGCCTTGTCGGTCCGCAAAGATCGTCCGTTCGACTCAATAAAATGCATGCCGACAGTCAACGGCTGCCTTACAAACATACAAAATAAATATCATAATTATTATATAAATAATTATTAAATTGTTGCACTCTTTTTTCGGGCTATATTTCTTTGCAGTGTTGTTGGGTGAGCGGTCAATACGACGGTTCGGGGTCGGAGCCGATTTACCGGCGAGTTCCGCGGAGTGGCCTCGATTTCCGGATGAGGATTGATCCGGGCTCGATGACACTGAATCACACTAAAAACACACGTAAAAAGAGGGAGCTATGAGTTTGATAGTCGATGCGCGGGACCAGGAATTTTGCCTGTATGAAATGCTCAATATACAGGAGCTGTTCGGCACCTCCCGATACGGTGAGTACTCGAAGGATATGTTCGACATGGCGCTCGAACTTTCACGGAAGATCACCGAGGAGGAAATGCTGCCGTTCTATGCCGAGGGAGACAGGATAGGGGCAAAACTCGAAAACGGCGAGGTCAGAGTGCCGGAATGCTTCAAGAAAATCCACAAGATCATGAACGACGCCGGTCTTTTCACAATGGCCGTTTCTCCGGAAGCGGGCGGTCAGGGGTTTCCGTATGTAATCGACCTCGCGGCGCGCGAATACTACGTATTCAACATGGGTTTCCTGCTGTATCCGGAGGCGTCGGTCGGCGCCGCGCACTTAATCGAAGTTTTCGGTACCGAAGAGCAGAAACAGAAGTACATGATGAAAATGTATGAAGGGAAGTGGGGCGGCACCATGGTTCTGACCGAGGCCGACGCCGGTTCCGACGTTGGAAACCTGAAGACGAAGGCCGTGCGCATGCCCGACGGCAGCTTCCGTATTACCGGCTCCAAGATCTTCATCTCCGGCGGCGATTCGGATATGTTCGAAAACATCGTCCACCCGGTGCTCGCCCGCATAGAGGGAGACCCCCCGGGAACTCCCGGTATCTCCATATTCCTCGTTCCAAAATATCTCGTCAACGATGACGGAAGCCTCGGAAGGCGCAACGACTATACCATCAGCGGTATCGAGCACAAGATGGGACTTAAGGGCAGCGCGACCTGTTCGATGAGCTTCGGCGACAACGGAGACTGCTACGC
>CAZEAH010000206.1:0-5368 GCA_964510075.1 uncultured Leptospirales bacterium
GACTAATGGAGGAGGCCGTGCTTCGCGCACGCGCCGAAAATGACTCGGTGGGCGGAGTGGTGAAGCTCCTCGCGCGGGGGGTGCCCGCGGGGCTGGGCGACCCGGTCTTTTTCAAGATGGACGCCCGGCTGGCAATGGCGATCTTCTCGATCGGCGCGGTGAAAGGCGTCGAGATCGGCTCGGGTTTCAACGCGGCGCGGATGCGCGGGAGCGAGAACAACGATCCCATGCGCGACGGCGCGTTTCTTTCGAACAACGCAGGAGGAATTCTCGGAGGCATAACGACCGGGGCCGACATCGTGCTGCGCGTTGCGGTCAAACCGACGCCGTCCATATTCCGCGGGCAAGAGACGATCGATATCCGCGGCGCCGGCCGGACCGTGGCCGTGGAGGGAAGGCACGACCCCTGTATCGTGCCCCGCATAGTGCCCGTGGTGGAGGCGATGGCGGCGCTCGTGCTGCTCGACGCGCTCGAGATACAGAGGAGGATCGGGGGCGCGGGATGAACGTTCACAGGGGAATCCCCGGCGAGAAGGGCCTGTTCAAGAACCCTGTCGTCACGCTGGGCAGCTTCGACGGGGTGCATCTGGGCCACCGGCGCATCTTTTCGACCGTCCAGAATATCGCCCGGCAGAAGGGCGGCGACGCGATCGTCATCACCTTCACGGGGCATCCGCGCAGGGTGCTCACCCCGCTCACGCCTCCGAAGATACTGACAACGACGGAGGAAAAACTCTCCGCGATCGGCGAATGCGGCATCGGTACCATCATACTTCTCGAGTTTACGCGCGAAATGGCCGACATGAACGCGGACGAGTTTTTCAACGAGATCGTATTGAAGAAAATCGGCGTAATCGACGTGGTCGTCGGGTACGACCACGCTTTCGGCAGAAACCGCGAGGGCACAATCGACTTCCTGCGCGACCTCTCCAAAACGCGCGGCTTCGGAGTGACGCGTGTGGAGCCGAGGAACTTTTACTCGAGGCCCGTATCATCCACCTGGATACGCACCGAGATCGAGGACGGCAACGTGCGGCTCGCCTCCGCTCTCCTTGGAAGGAACTACGGCCTGCGCGGGACCGTCGCGGCGGGGGCGGGTCGGGGGGCGAAGATCGGTTTTCCCACGGCGAATATCGTCCCCGACGACAGGGACAAGGTCGTCCCCGGCGACGGGGTCTACGCCGTTCGGGCGCGCACGGAGGACGGCACCCGGTTCAAGGGGATGCTGAACATCGGCACCAACCCCACTTTCGACGGCCTAAGCCGCAGCATAGAGGTGCATCTGTTCGATTTCGACGGGAACCTCTACGATCAAAGCCTCGAGGTTGAGTTTGTGGAGCGCCTGCGCGAGGAGGTCCGCTTCGCCTCGGCAAGGGAGCTCGTCGCGCAGCTCGAGAAAGACCGCATAACGGCAATGGAGGCGCTGGATGGATAACCGTGCCGGCACATCCGAAGTATATACGAAACTGATTCGACTTAACGGGGTCGGATACGAGGTGTTCGAGCTCCCCTCCGGCCCGTTTTTTCTTTTCGCCGACGATCTGGCGCTGAGAATGGCCGCCTTCGAGGGCTCCATCGACGAAAAAGACCTCTCCAGGGTGATCCCCAGGAGGCGTAACGCCCCGATACGCGCCGCACTGAAATTCCTTGAGTCCTACCTTCGCGGCCTGAAGGCGCCCCTGCCGCCCCTCGATCTCTCGGCCTATACCGAGGCCGAGAAGGCCGTCTATCGCATATTGATGGCCGTGCCCTTCGGGCGGACGATAAGCTATGCGGACCTGGCGCTCAGGGCGGGCTTTGGAGGCGGGGCCCGTTTCGCCGGTAACTGTATGGCGAAAAACGATTTCCCGGTGTTTATCCCCTGTCACAGGGTCATACGCTCCGACGGGGGCGTCGGCGGATTCTCGGGCGGGGCAGCGGTCAAGGAATTGTTGCTGGGTTTCGAGGGCTCCCTTCCGGTAAGAATGAGGCCGGGGATGCGGCCGGCGCGCCGCGCACCGGCGCCGGAGTACGTGAAATGAACACCACGGAGGTATGCCATGCCGGAAAATCGTGACACCGCGGCACCGCGGAGCCTTCCGGATTTCCCCACCGAGGTTACCTTTAAGGCGGTGTACCGCTTTTCACCATACCTGATGGAAACCCTTAAAAACGCTCTCCACGAGCAGGGCCTGCACGCGGCCGTAAGCGGCCGACCCAGCTCGGGCGGGAAGTTCGTCTCCTATACCGTCACCGCAAGGTTCGAATCGGAGGAGCGTCTCCACGCCGTGTGCGGTGTCGTCGCGGCCATAGAGGGCTTCATGACGATGTTCTGACGCGCGGCCCTCCGGGGGAACAGCCGTTCAAACGGCGGCCGCCGTTCCGGCGAGCGCGCCCGTGCTCCATGCGAACTGCAGGTTGTAGCCGCCGCTGTCGCCGTCGATGTCCAGCAGCTCTCCCGTTATATGAAGACCACTGACGAGCCTCGATTCGAGCGAACCGGGATGCACCTCCCCGACGTCCACGCCCCCGGCGGCTACCACGGCCTCGCCGAACGGCCGGGGCGCGCCCGGCCGGAGTCGAAGTCCCTTCAGCACTCCGGCGATCTCCGTCTTCTGTTTTGCCGAGAGGCTCTTTACCGGCACCGCCGGATCGATCCCGGAGATTCCGATGAGCGTTTCGCAGAGACGGTCGCGCAGTATGCCGCGCAGGCTGAGGGCGACCGGGCGATCGGCGTCGCTCCAGAGCTCGGAAAGCAGTGAGTCGATCTCCGGTCCTCCGGTGTCCGGAAAGAAATCGATGACGATATCCGGGACCTCTCCCGAAAGAAACGACTCGTTGACCGACCGCGAAACCTCGAGCGCCGCGGGGCCCGATATGCCGTACTTGGTAAAAAGCAGTTCGCCGGTACTGCGGTCAACGAGGCGTCCGGAGCGCATGACCGACACCGAGCAGTCGCGCTTTATCCCCTCCAGCCGATGGAGCGCCCTGAGCGTGATGGTTACGGGAAGGATCGACGGGAAGGGTTCGTGCACGGTATGCCCCAGGCCGGATGCGAGCTCGTAGCCGGAACGCGATGCGCCGAGCTGCGGATAGGCGCAGCCGCCGGCGGCGAGGATCACCGCGTCGAAGTCCTCCCGCTCCTGGCCGGCCGTGGTCAGGCGGAGGAGCCCGCCGAGCGGTTCAATGCGTTCTATTTTACGATGGAGCCGGAGGTCGACGCCGAGCCTTTCGAGTTCGTACTCGAATATCCTGGTTACGCTTGTGGCCTGGAGCGACGCCGTATACAGGCGTCCCGCCTCCAGCTCGACGAACGGTATTCCTATACCCCTGAAAAAGGACACAGTCTCCTCCAGGCCATAACGGCCGAAGACGTTTCTCACGAACTGCGGATTGCGGCCGTGGTAGAAGGATACGTCGATGTTCCTGTTAGTGATGTTGCATCGCCCGTTGCCGGTGGCGCGGATCTTGCGGCCGATCATCTTCTGTTTTTCGAACAGCACGACCCGCGCACCCGCGCTTGCGGCGTGCCAGGATGCCATCAGTCCGGAGGCGCCGGCGCCGATTACGGCGACGGATTTCCGCTTGTCATCTTTCATCTGTTGCGTGCCGGGGACGGCCCGCCGGCAAAATGTCATTGACATATCCCCCGGCGGGCGCATATTCTCGTTTTTTTTAAGAGGCTCGTATCTTAGGAAAATCCGGACACCGGCCGTCGCCGGAGCCTTTTCCATTGGCAGGTGGCATCATGGCATTTATCGCTAACGTCATCAATTCCTTTTTTTGCTGGATATTCATCGCAATCGACACCGTATTCTGGGGGACGATATCCATAAGCTCCATTATCTACAGCCCGGATGGCCGCGTGGCGCACTTCTGCATGCGCGCCTGGTCGGCCTCAATTCTCTGGTTCTGCCGTATAAAGGTCCGCGTGGAGGGGCTCGAACATATCGATCCCGAACGGGTGCAGATATTCGCGTCGAATCATTCCAGCCACTTCGATATTTTTATTTTAAGCAAAGTGCTTCCCGTCAGGTTCGGATGGGTTGCCAAGGCGATCCTGTTTAAAATACCCTTCATGGGCTGGCATATGAAGCTTAACGGATATATATCAGTCGACCGAAGCAACAGGGAGAAGGCCATCCGGAGCATGGACGAGGCCGCCGAAAAGGTGAAGCGTGGAAACCGCATCATGATATTCCCCGAGGGAACGCGCAGCCGTACCGGCGAGCTCCTGCCGTTCAAGAAGGGCCTGTTCCACCTGTGCGTGAAAACCGGGGTGCCCATCGTCCCGATTTATATCAAAGGTTCGTACGGTATTCTAAGGCCTGATAGCCTCTTCATCCGCCCGGCCAGCGTGTACGTAAAGATCGGTCCGGAGATGCAGACCGCCGGCCACAGCGTGGACAAACTCGAAAAGATAATGAACGAACTGCGGAACCGCATAGTGGCCCTGCATGACGAGATCGAACGTGCCCGGGCATAGACGCCGGTTCGGGCTCCGCGGGATCTTCGCCGCGCGGCCGGTTGCAAGAGAACCCTAATGTACACCGGAATCCTGCTGCTCCTCCTGGCCGAGTTCACCTTCGCGCTTTCGACCGTCTTCGGAAAGCTCGTCATCAACAGTTCCGATATCGGCGGGATTGAAATCACCTTCGTGCGTTTCGCCATAGGAACGCTCGCGGCGGGGCTGTATATAGTCGTTACCCGGAGGTCTTTCAGGCCGAACAACCTGCGCCATGTGGTTCTGCGCGCCGTGTTCAACGTGACCGCGGTAATGCTCTTCTTCGCCGGTCTTCAGAGGACCACGGTGACCAACGCGAACATGCTCAATATGACCTACCCGGCCTTTGTATTTCTCGTGGCGCCGTTCATCAACGGCGAGAAGACGCGTCTGAGGAACATCTTCTACCTTGTCGTAACCATGGCGGGCGTCTATCTCATCGTGGCGCCGGATTTTCAGAGCGTAAATCCCGGAGACATACTCGCCCTTCTTTCGGGTCTGGTTGCGGGTTTCGGCATCCCGTTCCTCCGGGAGGCGCGCAAGTACGATTCGAGCGAGATCATCGTTTTCTACCTTATGCTCTTCGGCTGCCTTATGAGCGGAATCTTTTTGCTGGGCGACTGCGTGCTTCCGGGCGGCATGGTCGCCGTGTACCTGGTGCTCTCCGGCGTGTCCGCGGCCGCGGGCCAAATCCTCATCACCATCGGATACCGCTACATCGAGGCCGCTTCCGGATCGCTGGTCTCCGCGAGCCGGATCGTCTTTGCCGGGGTACTCGGCGTGCTCGTCTTCGCCGATCCGTTCACCGTCCCGATAATGACCGGTGCGCTCCTCATTCTGGTCTCGCTTCTGGGAGTGGGCGGGCTGTGGGAAATGATCGCCGCC
>CAZEAH010000206.1:5378-6086 GCA_964510075.1 uncultured Leptospirales bacterium
TCGCCGCCTTTATGCGCGGTGGGCGCGTGTCGGAGCGCTAAATCCGCAGTGCAAGCTCTTCGAGCAATGCGGCGGGTTCGGCCGTGTCCGCTGAAGGCACCGGCGGGCAGATCCTCAGCTCCGGCCTGCCTCCCCCCGCGAGATGTAGCCTGACATGACCGCCAGGGGATAGAACAGCGCCGGCTCGCGCGTGTCGAGTATCGAACCGAGTATCTCGGCGAGCGGGGCATTCGAATCTCCGATCCCGGCGCCTTCCCGTCCGGAGGACTGCAGCAGGACGGGAATGCCGTGTGAAACCAGGAACGAACAATACGCGGCGAGCAGACCGCGGTACGGACCGTCGCTCAATGACGCGCGATCGACGAAAAAACCTCCGCACCTTCGCAGGAGGAATGCGGCTGGAGGATTTCTTTCGGGGCGCTCTTCAAGCCAGAACCTCGGCGCCGGCATTCCGGCGCCGCGCAGAGCGAGTACCGCTCCGGCGACCGTGGCCATCGGGGCGGACGGCATGACGTACACGGGCGTGAAGTCCGCCGTCCCTCCCCTCCGGCCGCTGTCCCGCACGCGGGGCATGGTCATGGGAGCGATGATATCCTCCTCCCGCGTCGCGGTTAATACGCGCATGACGCGCAGTAGCACGAACGCGAAAAAAGACGAAATAACGCCGTATCTGTCAGCCATGCGATCGAACATGCCGGCGGCGTGTTC
>CAZEAH010000207.1:0-6078 GCA_964510075.1 uncultured Leptospirales bacterium
GCCGCGAGCAGTCCGGTGTGGATATAGGTGAGCTCGGGCGTTCCGCCGGTTTTGGTCATCCCGGCGTTGATGATTTCGTGCCCCCTTCCCTCAAGCGCCGCCAAAACGTCCGCGTTGCGGTCGCCCGCGCTTGTTTCGTTTATCACCGCTATTTTCATCGTACTTTCTCCCTGTATGGAATTTTCGCCCACTCTCCACGCCGGCGCGCGGCGCTCACGACCGAGAGTTCATTTCATCCCGAGTATGCTCCGGGCCTCGTCGGGAGTTGCGACCTCGCGTCCCAGCTCGCGCGCCAGGCGCACCACACGTTCGACGAGCTGGGCGTTTGATTTCGCCGGCTCGCCCCTGCGGTAGAGTACACAGTCCTCGAGGCCGGTCCGCGCGTGGCCGCCCGCCAGGATCGCCATGGTGTTCATGGGAAGCTGGGCGCGCCCTATGCCCGAAACATTGAATATCGAGCCCTCCGGAAGTGTGTCGATCATGAGTGCGAGGTTTTTCATGGTGCCGGGAAACCCGCCCATTCCGCCGACTCCCATGACGAAATTGATATAGTACGGTTTGGAAAGCAGTCCGCGCTTTATAAGGTTCTCGACCTCGCCGAACATGGACGGATTGTAGACCTCCATCTCCGGTTTGATGCCGCGTTCCAGCATTGCGGCCGCGAAGGCCTCGATTTCGGAGCGCAGGTTGATGAACGGGAGCTCCCTGCCCTCGTGGAAGAAGACCACCGAGCCCATGTTGAGTGAGGCCATCTCCGGCGCCGCGTCCAGGCTTGTAATGCGTTCGGCGATGGGAAGGCCGGGGCCGCCTGTGGTATTCTGTATGATGACACCGCAGCGCGCGCGGATGCCCTCGTTCATCTCGCGGAAGATGCGCGCGTCCGC
This sequence comes from uncultured Leptospirales bacterium, assembly GCA_964510075.1. GTDB lineage: Bacteria > Spirochaetota > UBA4802 > UBA4802 > UBA5368 > MVZN01. Next base: position 885 of record CAZEAH010000207.1, read on the forward strand.
CACGCCCTTCCCGGCGCGGTCGCGCGCGTGCAGGTGTACCACCGCGGCGCCCGCATCGTGACAGCGGACCGCCTCGCGGATGATTTCGTCGGGCTGTTCGGGCAGCGCGGGGTTTGCCTCCTTCCCGTGTATGCCGCCCGTAAGGGCGGCGGTTATTATCAGTTTTTCCATGCTCTCCCCCTCTCGGAAGCGCGGCGGCGCAGAGCCTACGCGCTGTGCGTTTTACGCGTTCTTCCCCATTGCGCGAGCGCCGAGGCGGCAGCCACCCATCGCGCCACGTCCGGAAACACCGGTATGCCCCGACGGCGCAGCGCGTCCGACATCCGCACGGTGTACTCCCCGCCGGCCGCGCAGCACACGATGGGCTTGGCCCGAAGATCTCCGAGCGCGCCGAGCCGCTCCACGATGCTCTCGTCGAGCGGCGTGTCCTGGAACACGAAGAACGGCATGATGATATCGACCGCCTCGTCTTCAATGAGCGTTTTGACCACATATTCGTAATCGGCCGCCGTCGCCGAGCCGGTTACGTCGACCGGGTTCTCCACAAGGTAAAAAAAGCTGAAATGATCGCGCATGGCCTTCACCGAGTTCCTCCCGAGCGTTACGAGCTCGAGCCCTTTCCTCGGGAAGTGGTCGAGTGCGTTCACCATCGGCCCGGCCCCGTTAGAGAGCATGGCCGCCCGGTTGCCGCGCGCGGGGGGCTGGAGGGCGAGCGCCTCGCACGAGGCATACAGCTCGTGGAAGGAATCGGCCAGCACTATGCCGTGCTGACGCATCACGCCCTCGTATACCTCGTAGCTGCCTCCATAGGCCCCGGTGTGGGATACCGACGCCTGCGCCGACTGGCGGTTGCGCCCGGTCTTGAAAACGACCACGGGTTTTTCCGCCGCGATGGCGCGCCGTGATGCGTCGAGAAATTTCACCCCGTCGCCCAGCCCCTCGATATAGCTGCCTATGACCCTGGTTTCCGGATCTCCTGCAAGATAGGCGATGAGATCCCCCTCGTCGACGTCGACGCGGTTACCGTAGCTCACCATCTTCGAAACGCCGGTGATGTACGCCTCCTCAAGAAACACGCATCCCCACGTTCCGCTCTGGGTGATGAAGCCCATGGGGCCCGCCGGCGGCCGAGCCAGGCGCTCGTGGCTGTGAAAAAAGGAATCGAAACGGCTCTTTCCGTCGAACGAACCGATACAGTTGGGGCCGATCAGCCGTATGCCGAGCCCGCGCGCCTTCGCCGCGATTTCGCGCTCGAGCTCGGCCCGCTCCCCGCCCAGTTCCTTGCCTCCGCCGGACACGATGAGGGCGTTCCGACAGCCGAGCCTCGCCATCTCCTCGAGTAATTCCGGCGTGCGCGCGAGGTCCACCACGATCACCACGAGCTCGGGCGGTTCCGGAAGCGAAGAGAGGTCCGGATAGCTTTTAAGGCCCATAAGCTCGTCGTAGTTAGGATTTACGGGATAGACCCTTCCGGCGTACTCGTAGTTGACGAGCGAGTCGAGAATGACGTTGCCGATTTTCCCCGGTGTTGATGAGGCACCCATCACCGCCACCGATGCCGGCATGAAAAACGACCGCATCCCTTCGGTGCGCGGAGTTTCGTTTTTATTGACAGAGGCCCCGTCCTTCGCGAGGACCATTTTGGCGTCCACCACGACCACGCCCGAAGGCCCGGCGAGTACCGGGTTGAAGTCCACCGATTCGTACAGATGTGAGATCTCGAGCCCGAGCGCGGCGATGCGCTCCACCGCGTCGACAAGGGCTTCCATATCGACCGCCGCACCCCCCCGATACCCCCGCAGAAGCGCCGCCCCCCTGAGTCCGCTCAGCATCGCCCTGATATCATCGCGCGTAACGGGAAGGGCCCTGAAGGCAACGTCGCCGAATATGTCGGTAAGCACGCCTCCAAGCCCCAGCATGAGAAGCGGGCCGAATACCGGATCATTCTGAAGGCCCGCGATGACCTCGGTTCCGCCGGTCGCCTGCTCCTCGACGAGGATGCCCATGTATCCTGGTACACCCTGATCGACGAATCGTCCGTGCATCTCGTCGACGCTTTTAAGCAGTTCCAGCTCCGAGCGGATGCCCGTCCTCACTCCGCCCAGCTCCGTCTTGTGCAGAACCGCGTTTGAGGCGAGCTTGATGACAAGGGGATAGCCCAGTGATTTCGCCGCTCGGATGGCGTCGTCGCGCCCGGCGCACAGCACTCCCTTCGGCACCGGCACCCCGCGGGCGCGGAGAAGCGCCTTTGTCTCGTGTTCTGGAACCACGCGCGCTCCGTCATTCAAGAGTGCCGCGCATCGCGAGGCGAAGGCCGTGATCGGATCATTCATTGTTCCTTTCCCGGGCGGTCTGCGCCGCCCTTACGCTTTCCATTATATATGTTGTATCGATTGACGGCACGAATACGCATGCTATCCGAACGGGCTCGCTCCCCGTGTTCAGCGTTTTGTGTTCAACTCCGGGAGGCGCGTAAATAACCGTTCCGGCCCTTAGTTCATATTCCTTTCCTTCCAGCCATGCCTTCCCTTTTCCGGACATTATGATCATGAGTTCTCCCGACGTTGGATGCGAATGGAAGTCGGTACACCCGCCGTCGGGAGCGAGTATCGATTCGAGGAGGGAGAATCCCTTTACGTCGGCATTCGAATCCGGCGACAGGACCACCTTCAATTCGCGCTCGAAGGGTTTGCCCACTTTCGCCGAAGGGATTTCGTCCATATGTACTATCGGCATTTTTATACCCCCTTGCCGTTCCCTCATAGTGCGGGAAAACGGCCAGTCGAAACCGCCAGTGCACGGAAAAACCGCGCTGGTCCGATACCGCGACTATATTGCGTAATATACATTTTTATTGCGTCTATGTCAATAATTTTTAAAAATATTTTTATTTTTACTGTACTGAAAATCTCCCCGCCGACGGATGTCTTTTCGTTGAGTGCCGTTGCCTGTGTTGTCTCAGTACGTCCGTTTACTTTTTTTCAATAGGTAATATTTCTCGTTGACAAGTCCGCACGCACTGGTATTGCATACTGTGAAATGGGATCGACGATTCAATCTCTTGAACGCGGACTCGACATTATCGGGGTGATCGCGCGCGCCGGGCGGCCGATGTCGCTCACCGAGATTTCGGAGAGCTTTACCATCGACCGGTCGTCAGTGTTTCGTCTGCTGAGCACGCTTGCCAAACACAACTTCGTGCTGCAGGACCCGGACACCAAGCGCTACTCGCTCGGCTTCCGGATGCTTGAATACGCCGGCCTGTACGGCGAACAGTCCAATGTGGAAGGCCTCATCAGGCCGATCATGCGGCGCGTTCTCGCCTCGACGAAGCAGAACACGCACCTGGCGATTCTCGACGGACCCGAAGTGGTTTTCATAGCGGTGGAACAGCCGAGGGAGTCCATTTCCCTCAACCTTTCCGTGGGAATGCGCGAGCCTTCCACCGTAACGGCGCTCGGGCGGGCCCTGCTGGCGTTCAGCGATCCGGATATCGTCGAAAGCGCGCTTTCGGCGGCCGACTATCGAAAATATACCGACAGGTCTCCGCGGTCCGCCAAAGAAGTCATGCGCTCGCTCGATGACGTCAGGGCACACCGGCTGGCGGTCGATGACGGGGAATACAAAAAGGGAATTATATGCTACGCCTCGCCGGTGCTCAATCACCGCAAGCGGGCTGTTTTTTCCATCGGCATTTCCGGTCCGGCCGATCTTATAAAGCCCCATGCCGACAGCTACGCCGCGATAGTCCGCGACGCCGGGATGGAGGCATCCGTGCTCCTCGGCTATCCCCGGGAATAGCGCTCAGCGGTGCTCCGTCCGTCTCTCACTTCCCTCTTCTCCGCCCAGGGCGGGCAGATATACGTGGAACCGCGTGCCTGCTCCGACCTCGGACTCGAGCACAACCGTTCCGCCATGCTTCTTTACAATCGAGTAGACGATCGAAAGACCAAGGCCGCTGCCCTTCCGTTTTGTCGAAAAATATGGATCGAACACGCGTTCCCTGAGCGCTTTCGGGATACCCATTCCGGTGTCCTCAACGATCAGACGGATATACTCTCCGGGGGAGATCGGAAGCGCGCTGTCCGGGCCGATCAGCTTCCTGGAGGCGCTGAAGCGCACCTTCCCTCCATCCGGCATGGCCTGTTCCGCGTTTATCGCAAGATTCTGGATGACCTGCCTCATCTGTCCCCTGTCCGCCATAACATCCCCGAGGTCGTCGGGAATGTCGAATTCGCAGACGACACCTCTGCCGTCAAGGCATATGGAGGCCGCCTCGCGGACCAGTTCCGCAATATCTATTCGCTCCTTGATCGGCTCTCCGCCGCGCGAGAAGGTAAGGAGCTGCTGGGTAAGCTCGCGCGCCTGCGCGATGGCGCGTTCGGCGTTTTCAAGATACCGTCTCGCTTCGGCCCGTTCCTCGGTATGCATCTTCGCCAGCGACACATTCCCGAGGACGGTAGTCAGCATGTTATTGAAGTCATGCGCTATGCCGCCGGCAAGCTCCCCCACCGATTCGAGCTTTCGGGCCTTCTGCAGTTCATTCTCGAGCTTCATACTCCCGGTAATGTCGCGCATCACCAGGACGGCGCCCGCCGGAAGATCGAAACGCTCGTGGAGCGCCGTGGTCGAAAATTCTATCTGTTTCTCCGTGCCGTCGCGCGCCAGGAGGCGGGCCCTGCGAAGCGCGCCGTTTCCTTCCTTACCCGCAAGCGGTTCCCGGAAGGGGTCTGGAATCACCTCTTCCGTTTCCGCCCGGTACATGCGAAGAATATCGCCCGACACCCTGCCGACGGCTTCGGTGAATGTCCACCCCGTTATCGCTTCGGCGGCGGGGTTGAACAGCGTAACGAGCCCATCGCGATCCACCGTTATGATGCCGTCCGCTATATCACGGATGGTTACAGCCAGCCGGAGTTTCTCGTTCTCAAGGCTCTGTTCCGCCAGCTTGCGTGCCGTGATGTCCTGCACGGCGCTCACAAGGCGCACGACGCGGCCTTCGGTGTCGTCCCAGTACGGAAAGACCGTATCGCGAATCCACTTGAGACTCCCGTTCGCCGAATAGACCCGCGCCTCGACTGTTTGAATTTTCCCCTGCATCAATCTGGGAATCGCGTTTTTAAACAGGTGGATATCGTCCGGATGCACTATTGTGAGCCATTTTTCGAACGAGTCCAGTTGATCAAGCGAATAG
>CAZEAH010000208.1:0-6072 GCA_964510075.1 uncultured Leptospirales bacterium
GGGCGCGTCATCAATATTTCCGCATCCGCCTACTTTCGCCCCGGAATTTTTCTGAACGAGCTTTCAGCCAATTCTACAAGCTGTTCCACGGTCTCCAATTCCACGCCGTGAACGCGCGCGAGGGCCGCGGCGTCGACCGGCCTTTTCGAGTTTAAAGCGTCCATTATATCGCGCATCACCGCGTTGAGCTTGTTCAGGTGTGCCTTTTCTTCATCGGAGGGCTCGGGCCCCGCGAAGGTTTTCGCGTAGGGGCTCGTGTAATCGATGTTCATCCTCAAATCTTCCGTCAGAAGCGATGCCATTGTCGGCGTTACGAATATCCGGGGACGCCCGGGCACGGAGATCCCGTGTTCGCCCAAAAACTCCGCAATCTTCGCGTACGCCCATTCGGTCATGGCGGTCACCACCAGATGACGTTTTTTCGAATGATAATGGCAGATCCCGTAGTGGGGAAAGTCTTCCGTGTCGGGCAGGGTGATTTTATATATATGCTGTACTTTTCTGACCACGGCAACGCCGGAGAGCTTTTCGGGGTCGAGGTCGATATTTTTCAATTCCGATTTGCAGTGAACCACGGGATACCCCCTGCTTACCACGGTCGGAAGCTCCGCCCCGTGATACAGCACCATGAAATGGACCGGGTTGTCTTCAATACATTCCGGGACCTGGTCTATTCGCTCTATCCTTCCGTTGAGAAGCGCGGCAAAATAGAAAATATCCATGGGCTGAAGGCCGCGAAAGTACGCGATCGTTCCATAGGTCTGCCAGCACAGTCCGTTATAACCGATAAGGAGCAACAGCATGGACATGGGGCCGCCTGTTTTAAGAATCGAGTCGATGCCTTTGGAATAAACCGTAAACACTTCCCCGGTAAATACACCGGTAAGCATGAAAAAATGCGCTTCGGGCAAACGCTCTGCCCTGTAAAAGGAAAAACGCCATGGATGCTCGATCTGGAATTGTAAAAACGCGGTCTCTTCGGCGCTTCGGGCCTTCAGCGCGGAATGCCTGATATAGTCGGCCGCACGCCCGCCGCGCCTGAAAAGTTTCAGGCAGACGTACTGTGATATGGAAAACCCCAGCCAGCCCTCCGGCATTTTACGGACAATGTCCCTGTACCGCGAAGCCGCGCCCAGAAACTCCCGATCCATGTTTTCGCGTTCAACGGCGTAGGGCACGAGAAACCGGTCGACGAACTCGGCGGTAATCTCCGAGTTTTTTTCGCACCTCGCCAGCATGCGGTGATAATCGTTTTTTTTTGTCATGGTAGTTCCTTTTCAGATCAATCTGTCCCCCGCACGGCGCGCCATGACGGCGGATAACGGCGCGCTGACGCGATCGCCGCCGGACCAAAACGCCGAATCGGTTTCGACCCGGCCGGACCATTCGACGCGGCGCCTGACGTTCGTGGTGATGAAACAGGCCCCGCGCCACAAATAATCATAGCGGGGCAATCTGTTCGGCCCGCTTTCGCCCACGATCGGCATTCCACCGGCAACGGTCGCCGTACCGCTCTCTGTATTTAGCCCATCCGCATCACCGCGTACGGGCGCGCACGACGCGGCCGGGGCGCGGGCACACATCACGGGCGGCCGTGCCGTTCTTTACATGCCGCCGCTCCTCACGCGACGACATGCCTGTATCTAACGCACCAAATCCACTCGTAAATCTTGAATCCGTAATCTTTAATCCCAAATCCTTAATCCGTCAATCCCATTTCACCGCGGGCAAGGGCGCATAGCGCGGGAGCGACCGCAAGGGAAAGCCTTACGCTTAACTACGGAAAAAACCGTTAGCCCTACCTCCACCTGTAATACTCGAAATATCCGTTGCGGTACGCGGTGCCGCTGCATCCGCGGTAGGTGATGTCCGCCTTGCCGCCGGCAAAGTCGCCGGCCTCGTCCAGCGTGCAATGGATGATGGTGTTTCCCGCGGAGTCGATGTATCCCCAGAAGCCGTCCTTCTTTACCGCGGCGCGGCCCTCCGAGAAGTCGCGCACCTCGTCATACCAGCCGCCGGCCACAAGCACGCCGCGCCGGTTTATGAAGCCCCATCCCTGCGGCAGGCACACCGCGGCCAGAGAGCCGTCGAAGTCGCGGGCCTCGCGGAAGCGTGGCGCGATGAACACGCGGCCCGCCCCGTCGGCATAGCCGTAGAGGCCCTTCTCCTTGGAGAAAAACGCTGCAAGCCGCTCGTCCGGGTCGGGGTCGGTCGCGCCGGTGGCGTTTATCCACGTCCACAGCTCCCCGCGCCGCACCTTCGCGCGGCCCCCCAGAAAGTTCTCGGCCTCGTCGTACACCGCCGGAAGGCGCACCGCGCCCCGGTCGTTCAGGTATCCCCATCTGCCGCCGCTTTTAAAGCGCGCAAGGCCTTCGCCGTAGCAGTCGATCTCGTCGTATACGAAATCCAGAACTATTCTGCCGGAGGCGTCGAGAAGGCCGTACTTTTCGCCCTTTTTGATCCTGCGCGGCGGGGGAGTCCGCGCGTCGGTTTCCCGCTCGCAGGCGCCGTCCACAAGCACCTCGCGGTCGCGGATGACGGCGCCCGCGCGCGTTACGAAAATGCCGTACTCGCCGGGTGCGATTACGCCCGGGTTTTCGCCGCCGATTCGGCGCGCGGCCTCGTTGTACGCGCGAAAGGCGTCCGCCGAAAAAAACGCCGAGTCGATGATACAGGAACGCGCCTCCGAAAGCGCGGCCCCGGCCCCGGCAGGGTCGTCGCGCAGGTTCGCCGCCATCGCACGCTCGATGAGCGTGCGCACGCGGCCGTTAAGGTGGTTCTCGCCGGTCTTTGCCGCCGCGGCCGCCTTGGCAACAAGCGCCTTTTCGAGCGGAACGCGGCGCGCGGCGCCGTGTATCTTCCGCGCCTCCGCAAGCGCGGACTCGTAGCACATGCGCGCATCGGCGAACCGCCACGCGAGGTAGTGCCCGTCGCCCGCCGCGTCGTGCATGGCGGAGATAACGGCGAGCGCCGCGTCCATGCGCTCGCGCACGGCGGCACGGAAGGGGGCGAGCAGGCGGCGGTGCTCGTCGGAGAGCCTGCCGTCCACGCGCTCGAGCAGGGCGCCGTACGCGGCAAGGGCCTCCTCGGCCCGGCCCGCCTCGTAGGACGCGTCAGCGGCGGCGAGCTCGTCTCTAAGGAAGGAGAGCGCGGCCGCCATGGCCCCGTCGGCGGCGTCAAAGCGCAGGACCGCTATCGGCGCGAGCGCGGGCAGGCCCTCGGGCGCGGCGCTTTTTACGGCCATTCTGTACGAGGGTTCGATCAGAGCGCGCGCCGCCTCGCCCATGCAGTAGGCAAGCTCCGCCTCGGCGCAGGTAAAATCGACCATGGACTTTTTATAAAAGCCCTTCGCGCCCTGGCGCGCCATGCAGTGTACGACGATTCGAAGCAGGCCCCCCTCGGCGCGCGCCTCGCCGTAGACGATCTCGTCAGCCTCCACCGCGTCGGCGATCTCGCGCACCTGCTCGTCCGAGCCCTTCCCGGCGGCCATGGCCGTCTCCGCCCGGCGGTAGAGCGCGCGTATGTCGTCGTCGCCGAGCACGCGGAGGCGCTCGTCGGCCCTGCCAAGCAGTGCGAGCACCAGCGCGTCGGTGGCCGCCCGCGCGGTTCTGGCGCCCACCCCCGAGGCGGCGAGGGCGGAAACGTACATCTTCCGCGGGGCCGTCTCGGCCGCGGCCGCGCCGCAGAGCGCGGCGCAGAGCAGGAGTGCGTACGTCACGCGCTGAATTCTCATGGTATACCTCCGTTCCGGCTCTGTAGCAGGGCGGCTTCCCGGCTGCCCATTCATACTGCGACGTTCGCGCGGCGGGAAATATCGGAAATTTTTTCAGGGGTCCATCTCGGTAAGCACGGAAACGCCGGAATCCGTATCCGCGTCAGGAAATTCGTTGTAAAAATTCGGGGGGAGTACTACTTTTAAACTGAGACGGGAATACACACCGGGAGGCGACACAGGATGGCACTTCGAGGCATAAAAAAAGCCCTTATCGAGGATGTTGAAAAATTATCGCCCGGTCAGCAGAAAAAATTGCGTGATTTTGCACGGGCGTTGCTTGTTTCGCGGCCGGCAGGCGCCCGCGGAACCGATTTGCTGCGCTTTTCGGGGACGTTCGATAAAAAATCAATACGGCAAATGAAAGAAGCGGTTGCGGAGTGCGAGACGGTGGACCAGAGTGAGTGGTAAATACCTTATAGACACCAATATAGTAATAGCGTTGTTCAACGGAGATCCCGACATATCGGACTGGCTACGTGAGGCCGGTGAGGTTCATCTGTGCACCGTCGTTATCGGCGAACTATACTATGGGGCCTATACATCGACAAAGCGAAAAGAAAACCTCGCGAAACTGGAAGAATTTGTAATTTCTTCTTCCATACTGGAGCCGGACATCACGACGGCAAGGGAATACGGCATAATTAAAAGCGATCTGCGAAAGAAGGGTTCGCCGATACCCGAAAACGACATATGGATCGCCGCACTCGCGAAACAATACGGGCTGTCACTCTACACCGGGGACGGTCACTTCAGGAACATCCCGGGAGTTAACGCAGTCATAAGAAAAATACGCTAAGCTTTCTGCCTGCGCGCCTTCCGCGCGCCGGGTATTCTCCATAGGATTGATGTCCGCACCACGGCATTACGGAGGGCCGGGCAATGCACGCTATTACTGCCGGCGTACTCGCCGCTCTGCTTCTGCACGGCGCGCCGTCCGACGTGTTCGAGGCGGTCGTCTCGCGCGTGATCGACGGCGACACGGTGGTCGTGCTGAGAGATGACGGGCGGCGCCTGCGCGTTCGCCTTGTCAATATCGACGCGCCGGAATCGCGCTACATGGGTTCGTCGCAGGAGCCCTGGGCCTCCATGGCAGCGCGGCGCCTGGCGCGCCTGGCGCCGAAGGGCTCGAGGGTGCGCGTGCGCGTTCCCGCCGAGGCGCTCGACCGGCACGGCCGCACGCTGGGCCTCGTTTTTCGCGGCGACACCAACATTAACCTCACGCTGGTCCGCGAGGGATTGGCCCTCCCCTACCTGGTGCATCCCGCCATGGGCATGGCCGACGAGTTCGCCGACGCCTGCGCGGAGGCGCGCCGCGAGGGACGCGGCCTGTTCGCCCCGGAACGCGCCCTTCCGGAGGAACCCGCGCGCTTCCGCCTCCGGCTGAGCGGCCGCGCCCCGTACTGGTGGGTCGGAAGCCTCCGCACCGGGCGCTTCTCCGCGCCCGAGGGATACGACCGCTATCGTGCAGAGGAGCGCATATTCTTCGAGAGCGAGGAGCAGGCGCTTCGCGCCGGGTTCGCGCGGGAGGAGTGAGGGGAAAGGGGGGTCGCAGTGGAGGAAAAAATCAGGAGGGAATCCCCGGGCAGCGACCGCAATCACCGCAGGGACAAAAATCTTTACTCTTTAATCTTTAATCTTTAATCTTGAATCTTTCAATCCGTAATCGAAATCCCCGCAAACCCTTTAAGGTTTTCCGACAGCAGGTACTCGCCGGGCCCCAGGCCCTCGAATACCGCCGCGCCGTCGTAAACGCAGGCCACGGAGTAGTTGCGGTTTCCGATAAGGTAGTAGCGGGCCGAGTCGTCGGCCGAGCGGATCTCGAGTCGAGCGCCGCGCCCGGTCGCCACCACTCGAAGCGGCAGGTCGCGCCCCGCAAGCGGCAGGCGGTAATCGACCACGCCCGCGCCGGCGCTTCCCAGTACATGGGCGCGCGCGCCGGCGTCCAGATAGGGGCTTAAGGCCGGGCGCACGGCGCCGGAGGCCAGGGCGAAGGCGACCGAGGGCATGGGGCGGCGGTCTTCGGCCGCGGTTTCGGCCATTGCATCCTCGCAGACATGGTAGTCCTCGAAGAGGTAGCGGCACGAGTCGCATTCTGCCATGTGGGCCATTATCCGCTCGCGCTTCGATTCGCTGTCAACCAGCCCCTCGGCGAAGGCCATCACGCTCTCGGCCATGTCGTCGCGGCAGGGAGGGGCGTCGAGAATTTTCTGCAGGCGTCTTTCGTCCATGGCCACTCCTATACGAACTCCATGTCGGGATAGCGTTTTTTTACCGCGCCCTGTATGAGTTTTCGCGCC
>CAZEAH010000209.1:0-6071 GCA_964510075.1 uncultured Leptospirales bacterium
TAAAAGGAACTCGAATGTGTGATTTTACTTTACAGTTTTAGGGGGTCACTCCAGACTCCCCGCATTCTTTGCACGACTCTTCCACGCTCCGCCGCATAAACCGCCCGTATCCCACCGGGCTCACCGCCGCGTCCCTTAACCCGCCGACCGAATGGACAACGGGAATAGGTATTGACAAAAGCCAATGCCGGGTGCATCCTGATACGGGGTGAGCGGTCGCTCAGTATACCGGATCCGCATGAAAGGGAACCGCCCCGTCGCAGTGCCATACATAAAACGGAAATTAAAGCGCGTACCCGGGGGGATCCCATATTACATACCCTACTCCCCCAGGAGATCACCATGGGACAGACCGGGACCATCGCCGACATCACCCGCAGCGGCACAGTGCTGGCCAATCGCATCCGGATGGTCACCGCCGCCGTCCTCATCCTCATAATCGGCGGCGCCGCGGCCGAAAACTCCGCGGACATCAATATCGCCTATTTCTCGGGCCTTTCCATCTTCATCGTTCTCGCGTTTGTAAATAACGGGCTTTCCAAAAGGAACATCAGAAGCACCTCCTTCCAGTACGCGACCGCGCTGGTCGAGATAAGCCTGCCGACCCTCATGAAGTCGGCGCACGCGATGGCCGGAAGGCCCCACATGATGATGAACGAGTCGACGGTCTTTCCCGCCTACCTGCTTTTCATAGCGCTTACGCTCTTCCAGAACAGGAGGTCTCTCACGCTCGCCGTGGGCGCGGCTGCCGCCCTGCAGTACACGGCGCTCGTGTTCGTCGGCGTTTTCTTTTTCGACCTGCCCGTAAAAAGCGGGGATTTCCAGTTCGGCCATATCATCATCGACGACGAACTGGGTAAACTTGTGATCCTCGCCGGCTTCACGCTTATCTGCGGGACCATACTGAAAAATATGTCCTCGTTCGCGCGACGCGCGCTGGAGCAGGAGGACGTGGCGAGGAAAAGGGCCGGCTACCTGGAGGACGTGATCGCGACCCTCGGCGCGATGAACCGGGAGCTTTCGGGAGTGAGCGACGCGCAGCGCGCGATCTGCTCGAAACTTTCCGGCGTATCGCAGGACCAGGCGGCCATGAGCGAGGAACTGTCGTCGATACACGAAGAGCAGCTCGCCTCCATCGAGTCGATCGCGCTGTCGATGAGCGACCAGAGCTCCGAGACGGACCGCATACGCGCGCTTGTGCGCTCGCTCCAGGAGAGCCAGCGCGCCGTTATCGATGAGAGCGCCGAGCTCCTGCGCAGTATCGAGACGATCGGCGAATCCTCTCACCGCACCGGCGGGAGCCTCTCAGACATGAACGACACGATGCGGGTCATCAGCCAGGGGGGCGAGGCGATCGCCTCGTTCATCGGCGTGATCAACGACATCACCGACCGCATCAACCTCCTCTCGCTGAACGCGGCGATCGAGGCGGCCCGCGCCGGCGAGCACGGAAGAGGGTTCGCCGTGGTGGCAGACGAGATCGGCAAACTCGCACTGGCGACCTCGGACAACGCGAAGGAGATTTCCGACCGCGTCGGGCGGATCGGCGCCGATATCGAGAGGGGCGTGCAAATGGTGCGTAAGACGCTGGAGGCGATAGGCGAAGTGCTCGCCCTGATTGAGAAGAGCGGCGGCAGCATAGAAAGCGTCCGCCGGGCGATGAAACGCCAGGACGAATACATCGGCGCCGTGGGAACGCAATCCGAAAAGCTCGACGGCCTGTCGAAGTCCATCCTCACCTCGACCGGGGAGCAGCAATCGTCGATGCTGGAGAGCGCAACCTCGATCCAGAAGATCGCGGAACTCGCCCAGACCATCGCCGCCCACAACCAGCAGATACTGGACACGGCCGATATCATCGGGACGCGCGCCGCGGAGATGAGAAAGATGATGGAAGATATACGAGACGATGAGAATTCGAATTCTCATCGTGGAGAGGCCGGCTGATTCCCATTCCGGCGGGAACCCGCCGATGGAATCGGGCACTATTTTTCGTCCTTTACCCATTCCATATTGAAGCGGGCAAGCCTGAGACAGGTCGTCCGGTACTTGTTCCGTTTTTGCCACCCCTGCTCGTAGAGCGCGTAGATAATGCCCCGATGAACGTAAATATCGGAATAGCCGCCCTCGCGCGCCAGGTAGACGCGCGCGACGGGCCAGGTTTTGCCGTCGTCGTAACTGACACGTATACCGAGCGGCTCCCTCGGCCCCCATAGCTTGAAGAAGGTCAGCTTCCAATCGATTGTAAGATCATGGTGCACGTTTGAAAAAAGTATGGTGCGCGCGTCATAGCGATGCAGCGAGCCGAAACAGACCGCGTCGGGGAGTCCCCTGTCCTGCGCCGGTGTCGACCAGCCGCCGGCGCCGTCGCGGCTTATTAAGACCGCACGATACACGCGGTCGGAATCGAATATCTCGTTGCGCATGTTGAGCATCACGCTGCCGTCCGAGAGCTCTACGGCGGTCGGCTCGCCCATTCCCGGCTCGCCAAATCCTGACACCATTCGGCCGGCGCGCCATGTCGCTCCGCCGTCGTCGCTGTACAGGGTGGCGGAGTGCTGGGGGTGGTGTCCGTCGCGCCCGCCGCCGGGCGAAAGCCAGACCGGCGCTATCAGACGGCCGTTCGACAACTGTATGCCGTGCCCCGGGCCGAAGGCGATGACCTTCCAGGGGTAGGTCGCACGGAATGTTTCGAATACCGGAGTGAGCTCGATGGTTCTGGACCAGGTTGCCCCGGCATCGTCGCTCCTTCGGTAGAACGCCCGGTTATAGTTTGTGTTGTATAAAAAGTGGACCCTCTCCGTGCCGCGCTCGGCTATCATGACGGGATTGTTCACCGTTTCATCCCGGCCGGTGTAGAGCGTCACCCGTTCCTCCCATGTATCACCGCCGTCACGGCTGCGCTTCATGCAGACGTCGATCTTTCCCCAGTCGCTGTAGCTCTCGCGCGCCTCGCAGTAGGCCAGCACCACCCCGGCGGGCGTTACGACGATGCCGGGAATCCTATACGTGATATAGCCGGTGTCGCCGACACCGTCGAACACTACCTGTTCATGGAAATATTGAGGCGGCGGCGGAGAGACGGAATCGCCATCGCCCGAAGCGCCGCTAAAAAACAGCAGTATGGACAAAGACATGCATGCAATCAACGCAATTGCCGGGACGGCATACGCGGCACGGCCGGCCGTGCCGCGCCGATACCTTCTCCACAGCGCGATCCCGAATCCGGCCGCGGTCGTAAGAAGCATCCACGGACCCAGCAGGAGGGCATGGTACTCGACCTGAGAGACGAGCACCGCGTCGCCCGCCTCCGTGAACAGTGCGAGCACCATCGCGCTCCATACGAGCAGCACCGGAAGCGCGGCAATCCGCTGAAGAAGCGCCGGACGCCTCGGGGCCTTCGCTCGAAAAGCGCGGGCGGTTTTCCACAACTGCGCGATATAGTTGACGAGCAGCGCGCCGGTTGCGCCGAGTATGACCGCGACCCAGTTCAAGCGCAGTCCGCTCAGGGCGCCGATGAAGCGGTTGACGTCGTTCCAGATCGAGTTGACCGCAAGCACGCAGAGAAACGCGACGGATACAACAGACAGGACTACGGAGAACACGATAAGCCAGAATCGCGTGGTCGAGGATTCGTCGGTCGTCTTCATAAGCGCCTCCGGACGAAGGAGTTACCGGCACCCAAATCGAGGCCTGCCCGATAAACGGGAGGAACCGGTGTAATGCACGGTACGCGTTTTCTGATGGTAATCACATCATGGTTATACATGCGCGCGGGCGGCGCGGTCAAGAATAAACGGGATGCCCGGACAGAGGCAGGGGCCCTCAGTCGATTACGGTTCTTTCACGGTAGATGTTCAGGATGTCACCCCCGACGCGCGCATCTGTCTCCATCTCCATCACGATCGCCTTTTGGGGACACACCTCAACGCACCTGCCGCACCCCTTGCAGTCGACGGGATCGATCGAAGCCCTGCCTTCGCTCAGCCGTATTGCCCGGGCCATGCAGACCCCGACGCAGGCTCCACAGCCGTCGCACTCACTCGTAACGCGGACGGTAAGCCCCGGGAGGCGGTGGATGTTCCGGAAAAACCCCTCGGATTTTCGAAGGCGAACGGAATAGCGTACCGCACAGCAGCAGTCGCAGCAGAAGCAGACGTTCAGCATCTTCCGATAGTCGACGCCCCACAGCCAGGCGTCGAACCGGTTGTGCACCACCATGGGATACAGGCCGCGACGCACCGCATCGCGCGCGTGGGCGACCGCCTCCTCCGGCGAAACGGCCTTCCCGAGGCGCGGTTCGAGCTCGCGCGTCGCGTCGCCCAGGATGAGACAGCCAAGATCGGCGGGAAATCGCGCGCAGCCGTTTCCGCGGCGGCACAGGCACTCGGCCATGATGCCGACGGTTCCTGCCGCATGGATGAGTTGTTCGATGATGGCAAGCGGAAGGACCATACTTTCGCCGCCGGCAAGCACGCGGTTGACCGGGATGATGTGGGCCGAGGTGTTTCGCTCGGAATCGTGCTTTCGGAAAGGCGAGACGCGCTCCCACAGGCGGGAAGGTTTGAAGAAGCGCATCATGAGGTCATAGAGAAAACGGGATCGTCCCACGTGAAGACCTCGCGTATATCGTTTGTTACGGCAGCACCCGTCGCATCCGCCGCGCCGATTTTGCCCCAGAAATTTTATTGCCCGGCATGATCAGCGGTTTCAGGCTTGCCGGAGTGAGAAAAACGACAGATCCGACGGTTATTCGGTTTCTTTATGGTCCGCCGGGCCTTTACCCCCGGAATCCACCTTTGATAGATCCTCTCCCGTCAAATCGATCACGTTTCGATCTTCCGGAGGCGGGGTCGACTTGGGGAGAAAAGAATACTTCGAACCCTCACCCTTTTTCTTTGTCGCCATACTACTCCTCCTCGCACTGTTTTCCCTAGTATGGTGATTTCCATGGATTATCCCCCCATGCTTCTCCTTGTCAATTAAATCACCGTAAAAAGCTGAATGTTAGAGATTCCCATAAACCATTATTTCTTCAAAATATTGCACTTCTCAATTGAACGCGGGTATTAACAAAAATTTCATCTTTTCTGCAAAACCACACCACAGGCTGAGTGGTAACTGTATTCGTTGTTCCACAGATTCAATCCGGAGGTTTCCCATGCGGTTTTTTCTGACAGCGTGTCTTGCGCTTATCGTAGCGGCGTCAACGGTCGCTTACGCCAAACATGTCATGAATCATCTGGGGTATTACGTAATTGAACTGCAGTCCCCAAAAATCATGACCCTCTCCCTTGGGCCCATCAAAGCCCATTCCTCGTGTGGGGAACACGTCAAGGGGCGCTGCGCAGAACGGGGCAGGGACAAAATGTTCCGGTGCATGACCCAGCATACGGCCAATTTAAAGGCGAACTACGCGCCGGTGGAGTGCACTCCTAAATACGATATCGACAAATACCCGTACGTTAACCTCTATGAAGCCGTTAAGCGGGAAGCCTGCGCGCAGGCGGGCAAGGTGGACACCGTGGTGGTCTCTATTTTCGGCACCACCTCTTTCGTGGGGGACTACCGAACCGGCGTCTATAAAAAAAGCTCCGGTGATAAACTGCTGGTTAAAAACCTGCAGATAAGCTGTAAATAAAGCGCACCTCGGCGCCTGAAGCCGGGCACGGACCGCCCCCCCGTTTCCGCCCGGAGAAGCGTCCCCTTTCATCCGCCTGACGGCCAAAAACCGTATGAGTTTCAATCCATGCGTATTCCGCATGGGGAGCGACCACTGTGTACTGCCGGTGACATTCAAATCCCCTCTGCCTCCGGGAGCTCCACTTTGCTAAAGGGGAGCCTTATTCATGGAACCGGTCGGTTACATCCGTTCGGCATACGTAAACAAGGTAATCGCCCTATTAAGCCCGTTGAACGGGAGCCGTTTTTTTAGAAGGGCCGCGAGAGGCGCATTGTACGCCCCAAGCCTGGCGCGGCATGAAGCGAAAGAAAGTACAATGTAAGCTGCTGTAATGCAAGCGTCAAATTCCCCCCGTGTACGCCTTGCCAGGCGCGGCGGAGCGGTTATA
>CAZEAH010000210.1:0-6067 GCA_964510075.1 uncultured Leptospirales bacterium
TCGACGGTGAGAACGCGGCCGAATTCATGGAATTCATCCGCGGGCGGAAGCGCGGAATGGTGCTCGAGGCGAGGCTTGCCGATTCGGTAGCGTACGCCGGCTTCCTGGCGGCATTCCAGCGCGCCGGACGAACGGTCGACGTGCTCTATTCCTCCGGCATGAGCTATGGTCCGGCGGCGCTTTTTGCGCTGAGCGAAGACGAGAATACGTTTTTGGAGGCCGTGGATGGGCTCTACTCGGAGGAGCGCCTCAACGCGATGATCGACATCACCTTCCCGGACGGTTTCGTAATAAAGAGCGCCGGGGCGGAGCGCTATGCGCGCGAGCTGGCGGGAGATTCAAGAATCGAAATGTTCAGGACGCTGCCGGCGGCGATGCTGGCGGATGGGGACGGCAGTGGGACCCGGTTGTTCAGTACGGGAAATCTGGCCGGATGCATCGCGGCCTCCTTCATGCTCCACCCCGTGTGCGAGTCGGTTAAAATGGCCGGAAACCGGTACCATTCCGGATTTACGGCCAGGAAGGCGCGACCGGAGGACCTGCTGAGAACCGATGTGGACGAGATAATTTCGGTTTCGGTCCGCAACCGCGCCAGGCTCCGTTTCCGCGAAAAAAGCGTTCTGAAATTCTACGACAGCTTGCTGGACCATTCGGCCCGCGTGCTGCCCGAGGGAAGGCCGGGCGGCATACCCTCGAAAAACATCGTAATCGAGATCGACGAAAGCGTGTACAATTTAAAAAAAATACTGGAACTTTCAGACGAGCTCTCGAATAAATTGTTGAAGGAACACGGTCTTTAGCGTACACGCCGGCCCGGACATTGCCGGCGCGGCTGTCGCGCCAAAAAGGGGCGGAGGGGGAGTCGATGCGTTCGAAGCTCACGAACATTCTGCAGGTGGTCATCCTTGTCAGCGGAGTGCTGTATATTGTCGTAGGCATACTGTTTTATCTGTCTCCGCTTCTGGTCGGCACTCTCTTCGGTCTGCCGCTCGCCGAAGACTGGTTCAACCAGATCAAGTACGACGCGTTTGTGGCCCCGCTCTATTTCGTTACGCGCGGCTTCGCCGCGATGGTGTTTTCCGCCGGCGCGGCCATGGTACTGCCCCTGTTCGATCCGCTCAGATACAGGGGGCTTGTCTATTTTACCGGGGTGCTGTTCCCGGTGATGGCGTCGTGGGTGCTCATACGGAACGGAATATTATACCAGCATACGCTGGCCGTCGCCCTGGGGATCATGTTTCTGGCGGTTTTTCTGGTGACTGCGGCGGCGCTGGCCATTACCGGAAAAGCCGCCCGTTCGGGCGAGGAATAGGCCGCGTGCCGGGTTTGCGGTGGAACAGCCGGCCGGACGCACGGCGGCCGGGTAAAAATCGGGGAGGAGCACATGGATCTTAAAACCAGAAAAGTCGATAATGTCATCGTGGTATACCTGCACGGAAAGCTCGACGTGCACGTGTCGGCCGATGTCGAAAAGGAAATCAACAGGATAATCGAGCAGGAGCCGCAGTGCAATCTGCTCCTCAACCTGGGGCAGGTCGAGTACATGAGCAGCTCGGGTCTCAGGATATTCGTTTCCACCATGAGAGTGCTCAAGGAATCGAAACGCAAGCTGAAGCTCTGCAACATGAACAACGCGGTTAAAAAGATATTCGAAGTCGTCGAGCTCATGGACATGTTCGAAGTGCACGAAACGGAGGAAGAGGCGCTCAGGCATTTCTGATCCGGCGTTCATCCAGATGAACATACAGGGGATCTTCCGTAAGCGCGATAAACCCAAAGGCCCGGCGTGTATGGGCTTTATGAGCGATGTTCCCGCGTTTATCGACGGCGAAAAGCTCGGTTCGATGACATCGGGAATTGGAGCCGGAATCAGGAATTATCTTCTCTTCCAGAGGTTTCCGTCGTACCGCTGGCCGTACTGGGTCAACCGGCTTTCCGACGGAGCGTCGAGGTCGGGAAGCGGGATTCTCCCCCCCCAGCTCTCCAATCACTCAAACCGGGACTGGATGTATTTCACGAACCTGCTCTCGAGCGATGCGCTCCGAATCGATCCTTCCGGAATGCTCTCGCCGACGTACGCGGCCTGGTCCCTGGAGACGTGGATGCTTACGGGGCGCGGGCTCTTCCGTGCCCAGGAATCGACCGCCGGGGTGGTTCAGGAGCGGGATCCGCTGACTTCGATGGTCATGACGTCCTGGAAAGAGAAGGAGTTCGGTCTGGTGCAGACCGTGTTCGGAGCCCGAACGGGCGTGGACGAGGCGATCGTCGCGCTTGACTGTTCCGTTTCGAAAAAATCGGACGGGGCGATGCTTCTGGTGGTGTTCCGGCCCTACGACCCCGTATCCCTGGGTACCGTGCGCGAGATCGAGTACCGGAAAGATTCCCGAACGGTGCGGCTTGACGGCGTGGAGAGGGTCGTACTGGACTCGAAACCCGACCTGGTAACCGCGGGGGGCGGCGCCACGGGGGATATAGTACTCGCCGCGGGGACGAAGGACATCCTGAAGTCCTCCTGCGATTTCGGCATGGCCACCCTCGCGCTCGGGTACGCACTGGAAAAAGGAGTACGGCGCCTCCACATCCGGATCAGCCTTTCGCGCAGGAACGCGATCGCGCCCTCCCGCGTCAACTTCGCCCGGGCCGCAACGGAATTCGCCGAATTCGCCGGCCTGAGGATTAAAAGCGGTATCACCCTCTCCTTCCCCGAAGAACCGATCGTAAGATGGCTCTACGCAACGAAGCTTTCCCTTCTCAACTCGATCAACAGGGAATCGGCACGACCGCGCGCGGCGGAAGATGTCGCGGCCATGCGGCGCTCCTGCCTTGCGGTATGCGCGTGCAACAGGATGGGATACCACTCCGAGGCCGAAAGCATGGTCCGTTCCCTGATGCCGCTTTGCGGAGGCGAAACGGAAGGAACTTTCGAAAGCGCTATCGGCGCGTCCTACCTTATTTCCGCCTTCGCCGACTGTTTCATGCATTCACGCGATATGGAATTCCTCCGCAAGGGCTACTCAATATTGAAATCGGCGGCGGAGGGTCTGTGTAAACATTCGAGCGCCGTCACGTCATCGTCGGCCGACGGCCGGCGCAACTCGCTCGTCTATTATCTGAACGCTTCGCCGCACCTGTACGACACGGTGCTGGTGTACAACGCTCTCCGACAGTACTCTTATCTGGCGCGCTGCATGGGGCTTTTCGGCGACGAAAACAGGTTCCTCAAGGAAGTACGGAAAATGGGGGGACGTGTGGCGGCAGGGATACGGTCGATGTTCCTGACGGGTGACGACAAGGAAGGGCCGGTTTCGGCACGCATCCGCCGGGACGGCGACGGTGCCGCGGGGTATCTCGCGGCCGCCGGCTACCCCTTCCGTGTCGAGGAACTGGGGGCGGACGATCTTCGTTCCCTGGCGGGGGGCATAATCGATCTCTACGGCGGGGTGCCGCTTTACGTGCGGGCGCTCGGCGGCTGGGATTCGGTGCTCTCGTTACTCTTTGCCTCCAATCTCATCCATTGCCGTGACATGCGCTACCACGACCTGATCGGTGAGTTCATGAGAAAGGGGTGCGGTCGGTTCTCGCTGCAGGATATACTGCATCCCGGATCGGGGACCGGCATGCTTGGCGACGGTGATTCGGTGGAGGTGATGGCCGCGTTCGCCCTTACTCTCCGCAACATGCTGTTCATGGATTTCGAGAACAGGCTCGACGTGCTTCCTGCCCCGCGCGAGGACTGGTTTGCGCCCGGTTCGGAGATAGTGGTGCAGGACGCCCCCTCGCGCTTCGGGCCTATAAGCTTCAGGGTCCTCTCCTCCGGCGGCGAAGTGCAGTTCAGGTTCATAGATCTGCCGAAATTCGTACCGCCCGAGATCATGATCAACCTGCCTTTCAGGGCGAAAATTAAGCAGGAGAGCGATTTCGTGATAAAAAAGGATTTCGGCAACGCCGTAACGATCAACGGCTGGCCGGCAATCGTTAAGTTTTCCCGCTGAGCCGGAGTGAAACGGGTACGCGCGGCATGCTCATCACATTCATCCTCATCATCCTCGGAGGCCTTGGGGCGATAGCCTATTACCTGGTCTATATACGGCCGAAATTCGATCCGGTCCGAAGGGCGGAGCTGTTCGAGAAGCAGGGAATGCTGAAGGAGTCCATCATCGAATACCGCAAGGTCCTGGAGGACCGCCCCGACAATCCCACCGCCCGTTACAAACTGGCCGGGCTGTACCTCAAACTCAACGAGATCGACCAGGCCATCTTACAGCTTGAGGAGCTGCTGCGGGCAGGGAAATACACCTATGAAATGGACCCGCTCGACGTGCAGAAGAAACTGGCCGGCGCGTATTACCTGCGCGACGACATCGAAAAGGCCTTTCGAAGCTACCTTGACATACTCAACCTTTATCCCGCCGATCCCGAGGCGCTCTATCACGTCGCCTTTATCGCCCTCGGGCAGGAGGAATTCGATTTCGCCCAGAAGTATTTCGACCGGCTCGTTAAAATCAAAAAAGACGATTTCGACGTATACTTCGGCGCCGGCATGACATGCTACCAGAACCAGCGCACCAACGACGCGATTACTCATTTCAGGTCCGCGCTCGCTTTGCGGCCGAACTCCGACGCGGCGAACCTTGCCATGGCCTTTTCCCTCCAGCGGAAGCGGGACTTCAAACAGGCGATACCCCATGCATCGGCCATAGCCGAAAGGGCGCAGGAGTTCGAAGTGCGCTATGTGGCGAAACGGCTTCTGGCGTTTCTTAACCTCCAGGCCAGGAAGAACGACGAGGCCGTCAGGAATTTCGAGGACCTTCTGCAGTCGGCCCGCGACAACGAGTCTCAGGCGGAGCTTATGCTCGCCCTGTACGATCTGGGGTATGCCTGCATCAGGACCGAGCAGGTCAACCGGGCCTACGAATACTGGAACGAGCTCTATCAGCTCGACAAGACCTACAACGGCATCAACCGGCTGGTCACCATGCTCCGCCGCGAAATGGACACGTCATACCGCCAGTCCCGGGACGATTTCGAGGCCTCGGTTATGGACGGGGTGGAGGACTGGATGAGCTCGGCGTTCCCGCAGGAATTTCTGTGGAAGGTGTGCGGGTTGAAGAGCGACAGGGCGCTCGACATTAAAAATATCATGGTAACTGCGAGGGTCGGCGTCGTGCGTGAAGGCGAGGGCGAGGCGCGGCAGTCGTCAGGCGACACCGGCGACAGGGTCGCGAAACTCATCAAGCTGGATACCGAAAGCTTCCGCATTATGGCAAGCCGGGTCGTCGCCAAGATGGGATACCGGGTGGACCAGATATTGCAGACGTATCGAGAGGCCGACGGGGTCGATTTTCTGGCCACTTCCAACGAGACGAAGGAGAAGGTGCTGGTGTGGGTCCGCCGGTGGACGAAGACCATGGTGGGTGAAATCCCCCTGCGGAATTTCGCCCAGGCGATCAACGATATCAAGGCGAAGCAGGGCCTGTTTATTACCACCGCGGATCTCACCGAACCGGCGAAAAACAACCTCAAGCGTCTGCAGAAGGTAACCGTCGTGTACCCCGATGAGCTCGACGATCAGCTCCGGGGAATCCTCTGATCATCTCTGCACATTCCTCCCTCGAGCGGGTGCCGCTCTCAGGTATTGATTTTGCGGACGATTCGTACCGGGTGTCCAGAAAGCGTCCTCTTGACGCGCTCCGCTCCTCAATCGAGCGGTTCGGTTTACTCGAGAGCCCGCTTCTTCTCAGGCAGAATGACAGAATAATCCCGGTGTTCGGTCACAACCGGATCGCGGCGGCGGCGGAATTAGGTCTCGATTCCATGAATGCCGCGGTCGTCGATCGGGTCGATCCGACCGATTACCGCGACCGCGCCCTGCTCAAGTGCGCGCGCGACGAGGCCGGGCCGGTCGGCAGGATAAAGATGGCTCTGATCCTTGAACGCCTGGGGACCGGCGGTGATGAGCTCCGGCGGACCATGCGGTATGGATTCGGAATTCCGGATGAATTCGCCACGGTGCGGATGCTGGATTCCGTCCTCGGGCTTCCGGGACGCCTGCGGGACTATCTCGACG
>CAZEAH010000211.1:0-6046 GCA_964510075.1 uncultured Leptospirales bacterium
CAAAGCGGGCTGAGCCTTCCGGGCGCGCGCGTCCTCGTGCTCGGCACGGGCGGGCCCGGCGCGCTCTACGCCGACAGCGTCTACCCGGACGCGCAGGCGGGCTCGCTCGGCGCGGCCCTCGCGGCGGGCGCCGCGGCGCGGAACCTCTCCGAGTCGCAGTTCGGCATCGCCTCCAGGCGGCCGCGCTGGAACCTCTCGGGATCCTACCAGCAGGTGCTGCCGCGTTATTACTCGACCGCCGCCGACGGTACCGACGGGCGCGAATTTCTCGCCGACTTCTTCCCCTCGCCGGAGGCCATGTTTGTTGCGCAGTTTCGCAAGGGCTACGAATGGCCCTTCGACGCGCGGAAGCTTGACGCGTACGGTTCGTCGTGCGTGGACCTTCTGGTGTATTACGAATCCGTGGTGCGCGGAAGGCGCGTCTTCCTCGATTACCGCTCGAACCCGTCGTTTCCGGGCGCGGCCTTCGGTGTCGGCGAGATCCCGTCCGAGGCGCGCGACTACCTGGGGCGCTCGAACGCCCTCCGCGCGACGCCGGTCGAACGGCTCATCGCGATGAACGCGCCCGCGTACGAGCTCTTTCTAAAACATGGGACCGACCTCACGCGCGAGCCGCTCGAGATCGCCGTGTGCCACCAGCACGTCAACGGCGGGCTGTGCGGCGACATCTGGTGGGAGTCGAACGTGAAGAACCTCTTCCCGGTGGGCGAGGCGAACGGCTCCCACGGCGTGTACCGTCCCGGCGGCGCGGCGCTCAACGCGGGCCAGGTCGGGGGGCTTCGTGCCGCGCAGATGATCGCCCACCGGCTCTCCGCCGGAAGGCGTTGTTCGGACGGCGAGGGCGACGCTTCCGTGCGCGCCGCGCTCGAGTCCCGCCTGGACGAGTGCCGCCGGGCGCTTTCGGCCGCTCCGGTTGATCCGCGCGACGAGCGCCGGCGGATGCGGGAACGCATGTCGCGCGTACTCGGCATACTGCGCGAGCCGACCACGATCGAGAAGGCGCTCTCGGAGAACGCAGACGCGCTGAAGCGCCATCATGCCTCCGGCGTGGCGGACCCGGCCGAACTGCGCGACTTTTTTCAAAACGCGGACCTGCTCCTCGCCGAGCGCTGTTTCCTCGAGGCGTCCCGGCTCGTGCTATCGCGCATCGGCGGCGGGCGCGGGTCGTACCTGGCCGGGACGATCGAACGGTTTCTGGAGGTCGACGATGCGCGCCGCGCGCGCGGCCTGCGAGCGCCGGAGATCGGGGCCATGGCGCTCGACGAAACGGTCGAGGTCGAGCTGGCCCCGGGCGGGGGAGTCGTCACGCGCATCGTTCCCGTTCGTCCCGTGCCCGAAGATAACGGCTGGTTCGAACGGATATGGAAGGAGTACCGCGACGGGAGTGTGTATGAGTCGGAGTGAATGAATGATGCCGTGCCGGAATGAAAAGCGAGGGCAAGGAGGACGGGCGTGAAAAAACGGATACTGGTGATCGCGGACGGAATCGTCCATCCGTCGATCATGGCCAGACGAAATTTTAAGAATTTTCTCCGCGGCATGGACGGGCTCGAGTGCGTGTACTCCTCGTCGATCGAGGCGCTCCGAACGCTGTCGGACGGCGCTTTCGGCGCGGTCGCCGTGTACCTGCACCGCCGCGCGATCTCCGACGAGGCGCTTCGCGCGCTCGAGGACTTTGTGCGCGGCGGAGGCGGATTCCTCGCGGTGCATTCGGCCTCGGCCTCCTTCAAGACGCACGACCGCTGGTTCGAGGTACTCGGCGGGCGCTTCATCGGCCACGGAACAATCGAGCCCTTCACCCTGCGGCGAATGAGGGATGATATTTTCAGCGGAACGGAAGACTTCACCGTGCACGACGAGCTCTATCTGCACGAGTGTGACGCCTCCAACACCGTGCATTTCGTCGCCGATACGGCAAAGGGCCCCGAGCCGCAGGTGTGGACCCGCGCGTATGGGAAGGGCCGGGTATGTTACTACGCGCCGGGGCATCGCGCCGCAACCATGAAACACCCCGGCACGGTCGACGTGCTCGCGCGCGGCCTTCGCTGGGTGTGCGGGTCGGACAGGGCCGGGAAGGGAGTGTGAGAATGAAAAAACAGTTTACGCTTGGATTCATCGGCTGCGGCGACATCGCGACCGACCTCGCCCGGGTCGTCGGCATGACGCCGGGGGTACGCATCGGCTCGTGCGCCGACCCCGACGGGGCGCGCCGCGCCGCCTTCGCGCGGCGCTTCGCGGTGAGGGCTTTATACGACAGTGCCGGGGAACTTATGGAGAAGGAACGGCCCGACGCGCTCTTCGTGGGGATCCCCCATCATCTCCATTATCCGGTCGTCATGCGCGCGCTCGGGCTCGGACACAATGTGCTCTGCGAGAAGCCCCTGGCCGTCACCGTGGAGCAGGCGCGGGAGATGGTCGATACCGCGCGCGGCGGGAACATCAGGCTTGCCGTCAACTACCAGTACCGCTACGACCGCAACGCGCACGCGCTCATCATGCTCTGCCGCGAGGGCCTGCTCGGCGAAATCTCGCACTGCCGGGTGAACATGCCCTGGCGCCGGGGGCCCGAGTACTTCGCCGCGGGCGTCTGGCGCTCCAGGAAGGCCGAGGCCGGAGGAGGCACGCTCCTCACGCAGGCAAGCCACTGGATCGATATCGCGCTCGAGGCCATGGGGAGCGCGCCGACCGCCGCGACGGGCATGACGGCGCGGCGGCGCTTCGTCGATGTCGAGGTGGAGGACCTCGGCATGGGAACAGTGGAGCTTTCGAACGGCGCGCTTGTAAGCGTCACCGGGGCGATGACGGCCAATCCCCATCAAAAAGTGACGATCGAGGTGTACGGGGAGCGCGGCACCGCCGTGTACACCGGCCCCGACGATTTTCCGCCTTCGTCGAAGCTCAAACTGCTTGGTGTAAAAAAGAAACGCTACTCCATGTCCTTTCCGGGGCTCTTCTCGCTCCAGCGAAACCTCATGGGCTTCGTCCGCTGGGTGCGCGACGGCGTCCCCTATGAGAACGAGGCGGCCCGGTCTCTGCCGACTCTCGCCACGGTGCTCGCGCTCTACCGCTCGGCTGAAAGCGGGCGAAAGGAGGCCATAGAACCTCACGGAGGACAGTCGCGATGAAAAAGACCGGCGAAAAGCTTTCTCTCCTCACCAGAATCGGCTACGGTATGGGCGACCTCTACGGCGGCGGCGCCATGACCATCATCGGCTTTTATTACCTGTATTTTCTCACCGATGTGGTGCGGATCAGCCCCTCGCTTGCGGGCGTCGTCTTTCTGGTAAGCAAGATTTACGACGCCGTCACCGATCCGGTTATGGGCATGATCTCCGACCGCACGCGCACCCGCTTCGGCCGGCGCAGGCCCTACTTTCTCGCCGGGGTGGTCCTCATCGTTATCTCCTTTTTCATGATGTGGTACCCGGTGGCCTTCGAGAGCGAGGCGTTGCGCTTTCTCTACGTCATCCTGGCCTATATCTTCTACTCGACCATCATCACGATGGTGATGGTTCCCTACAACGCGCTTCCGGCGGAGCTTACGGCCGACTACAACGAGCGCACGTCTCTGGCCACGTTCCGCATGGTCTTCTCCGGTATCGCGGGTATCCTCTGCGCCGTGCTCCCGCTCGAGATCGTGAAGGCCTTCGGCGACCAGCGGACCGGGTACATGGTCATGGCGCTCTGTTTCGGCCTGTTCTTCGGCCTGCCCTATATACTGACCTTCCTGGCCACATTCGAGCGCGAGGAATTCCAGGGGGAGCTCCCCCCGTGGAACCTCAGGGAGACCGTGCGCACCACCTTCATCGAGCCCTTCCGCGTGCGCTCCTTCCGGAGCGTGCTCATGATGTACATCTTCGCCTTCATCTCCATGGATTCGCTCATGGCCGTGATGATCTACTTCGTCACCTATTACCTCAAAATGCAGCAGCACATGACGGTGGTGCTCGGAGCGCTCTTCGTGGTGCAGATCGCCTTCCTTCCGGTCTTCGACTACATCAGCCGTGTCACCAGCAAGCGCGCCGGTTACATGATGGCGGTGGGGATCTGGATGGCCGCCATGTGCTTCAGCTTCACCCTGGGGCCGGATTCCTCCATGGTGATCGTCTACTTCTTCGCCGGCTGCCTGGGCGTGGCGAGCGCCGGCTACATCGTGCTGGTCTTCGCCATGTTTCCGGACATACCCGACGTGGACGAGCTGCGTTCGGGCGAGCGGCGCGAGGGCGTGTACTCGGGACTCTTCACCTTCATGCGCAAGGCGAGCTCGGCGGTGGCGCTCTTTCTCATCTCGAATTCGCTGTACCTTGCGGGATACCGAAAGCCCGAGCAGGCCGTGGTGGACGGGGTTACGCGCCTGGTCGAACAGCCGCAGACCGACGGCTTCATCCTCATGCTCCGGCTCATCTTCGTGCTGGCGCCGATCATATTCCTTTCCATCGGCCTGTACCAGTGCATCCGGTACCCGCTCTCGCCGGAGCTCCACCGGCGGCTGGTGGCGCTGCTCGAAAAGCGGCGCTCGGGAACGCTCTCGCCGGAGCTCGAACGGGAGGAAGAGTATCTTAAAAAAACGCTTATATAAAGGCCGCCGGGCGGTCAAGGGGTCGTTGAGCACATAAAAAAAGAAAGGAGGCGTACAATGGCAAAAACCAAAGGCGAACTCTCGCTCTGGAACAAGATCGCGTTCGGCATGGGCGACATCTACGGCGGCGGTTCCATGATCATCGTGGGAATCTACTATCTGTATTTCCTCACCGACGTCGTCGGCTTAAGCCCCGCCCTGGCCGGAACGGTGCTGTTGATCAGCAAGATCTGGGACGCGGTCAACGACCCGCTCATGGGCGTCATAACCGACCGCACGCGCACGCGCTTCGGCCGGCGGCGGCCGTTTCTGCTCGCGGGGGTCGCCTTTATTTTCCTGTCGTATTTCATGCTCTGGTACCCGGTGAGCTACGAGAGCGAGGCCGCTCGCTTCGCCTTTGTGCTCCTGGCCTACTTTTTCTTTGATGCGGTCATCACGCTGGTCATGGTGCCCTACAACGCGCTCGCCTCCGAGCTCACGCTCGACTATGCCGAGCGCACCTCGCTCGTCTCCATCCGCATGGGATTCTCCATGTTCTCGTCCATCCTCTGCGCGGTCGTTCCCATGGAGATCGTCAAGATGATCCCCGACGTGCGCACCGGGCACATGGTGATGGGCGCGAGCTTCGGGCTCTTCTTTGCGCTTCCCTTTCTGGCCACCTTCTTTTATACGAAGGAGCGGCCCGAGTTCCAGGAGGCCCTTCCCGAGTTCAACCTGGTAAAATCCTACCGCGAGCCGTTCAGAATAAAATCGTTTCTGCACGCCATGAGCATGTACCTCTTCGCCTTCCTCGCCATGGACGTGGTGATGGCCATCGTCATCTACTTCATGACGCACTACATGAAGCGCGGCGGCGACACCAACTACGTGCTCGGCGCGCTCCTTGTCACACAGCTTCTTATCATACCCGCCTACTACCGGCTGAGCCGCAGGACGAGCAAGAAGACCGCTTTCATCTTCGCGGTGTCGCTCTGGATGGCGGTGATGGTGTACAGCTTCTTCATCACGCCGGAATCGGGCCGCGCGTCGGTGTTCGTCTTCGGCTGCGCGATGGGACTCGCCACCGGCGGGGTGGTGGTGATGATCTATTCCATATTCCCCGACCTGCCCGACGTGGACGAGCTCGTCACCGGCATGCGACGGGAGGGAATTTACGCGGGCCTTCTCACGTTCATGCGCAAGCTCAGCTCGGCGCTGGCCATCTTTTTGATCTCGCAGGCCATATCGCTCGCGGGGTACGTCCCGCCGGCAAGCGAGACCGTCGACGGCGTCACAAAGCTCGTACAGCAGCCGCAGTCCGCGGAGTTCCTTGCGGTGCTTCGGGTGGTATTCGCCGGAGTGCCGATCCTGCTCCTGGCATGCTGTCTCTACTTCGCGCTCAGATTTCCGCTTACGCCCCGGCTGCACGCGCGCCTGAAGGAGTTCCTCGCGCGCCGCCGCGCGGGCGAGACGGGCCCGGACCTCGAC
>CAZEAH010000212.1:0-4586 GCA_964510075.1 uncultured Leptospirales bacterium
GGTTTTCGTCGGCCATACAACAGAAACCCGCGATTGACGGCCGCCCGGTCGGCGGTTACACCCTTGCCCGGTAGGGGTCGTCCACGGGGAAGCTGACGGTAACGCAGGCGCCTGCGTCGTTACGCACCTCCATGGTGCCGCCGATCTGGTCGACGAGCGCGGTGATGATCTGGAAGCCCAGCGTCGACGCGTTCGATCCGGTGAGCTCCGGGGGAAATCCCACGCCGTCGTCCGCCACGGAGAGCACGTAGTGCTCGTTACGGCGGCCGAACTCCACGCTGATGGCACCCCGTTCGCGGCCCCTGAACGCGTGCTTGAACGAATTGCTGAGTATCTCGTTGAGCAGAAGGCCGCAGGGGATGGCGCGGTCGATGCTCAGGTGGATCGTATCGGCCTTTACGGTCGGTGTGATGCGGACATCCCGCGACTGGTACATGCCGTGCAGGTAGCGCACGAGGCCCTCGATGTATTTGCTGAAATCGATAAGCGACAGACTGTCCGAGCGGTAGAGCTGTTCGTGTATGAGGGCCATGCTGCGGATGCGGCCCTCGCTGTTGCGGAAGAGCTCGAGCGTCGCCGGGTCGCTTACATCGCGCGACTGCAGGTGCAGAAAGCTCGATACCACCTGGAGGTTGTTCTTCACCCGGTGATGGATCTCGCGAAGCAGCGTCTCCTTCTCGCGGAGCGAGGCCTTCAGCCGTTCTTCGCCGAGTTTTTTTTCCGTGATGTCACTCATCAACCCGGTAATACCCACGGGTACGCCGTTATGAAACATCAGAGTGCTTGATGTGCGGATATAGCGAACGGATTTATCCTTGTCGAATATCCGGTACTCATACGGTTCGATCTCGCCCGCGAGGGTCCGTTTATAGCTTTCCAGGAGGCCCGGCAGGTCGTCGGGATGGACAAAATCAGCGAAATTCCTGCCGATCACATCGTCGGCATGGTACATGCTCTGCCTGAATGCCGCCGGGCTGATATAGGTAAAACGCCCCTCCATGTCCAGCGTATAAACGACCTCGGTGATGTTTTCCACCAGCGAGCGGTAGCGCTCGCCGGACTCCAGCAGGCGCCGCTCGGTTTCCGCGCGCTCGCGCTCCTTCGAAGCGATCGCGCCGGCCATTTCGTCGAAGGCGCGCGCGAGCTGTCCCACCTCTCCCCGGTTATATGGCATATTCGTCCGGGCCGAAAGGTCGCCCCGGCCGATCCTTCGGGAGGACGCCACCAGCCTCTCCAGCGGCCGCACGATGGTCGAGGTCCCCAGCGCGTACGCGAGCCCAAGCGCGAGCGCGGCGGCCAGGCCGAGGAGGGCGAGGTTTCTCAGCATCAGGAAATTGGCCTCCGAAAGGGCCTCTCCCTCCGGTATACCCACCCGGATATACAGCGGATCGGACCTTGTGGGGAGGGTGAGGCGCATGTACCCGTACAGCCGCCGCACGCCGTCCACCCCCTCCGCGATGAAACTGCCCTCGGGCGGGCCTTGGGACATACGCCGTATCATGTAGTCGAGATCGGTTCTGCCCTCGTATTTCTCCGGATCGGGATAACGGTATATCCGTCTGCCCGCGTGGTCGGTGAGGGCGAGCGCGGATCCGGCGGGCAGCGCCGCACGCAGGAAGATCTGAACGTAATACGTCACGTCGATCGCGGCGACCAGCACCGCGCGGACCCTTCCCCCCTCCATCACCGGATAGGCGCAGTGCAGCACCATGCGTTTCGCCGATCGGCTCATCAGGTAGTCGCCCACCACGAACTCTCCGCGCGCCATGACATCGCGGAAATACCTGCGCTCGGCTATGGTGTGGAACCCGGACGGCAGCGCCGAGGCATAGACCGTCCCGTCGGGAGAGGCGATATTCAGGTTTGCGTACATGGGATTGATTTTCAGAAGCTCCTTTAGAAACGGCGTACAGCCGCCGGAACGGTTCTCGGTGGCGTGGATGCGCGCGAGCGTAACAAGAAGCTGGCGGGCGCTCTCCACGGCGCTCTCCTGGTGGGCGGCGATCCCGCGCGCGAGCTGGAGGGCGTTTCGCTCGGCGTCGCCCCTGGTGGCGTGCCGCGTGCTCTCGATACCGGTATACAGGATGATGGCCAGGGCGGGAAGGATGCATGCCATAACCAGTATCGCGAGCTGAACACGAATGGATTGTCGCAAAAGCCAGTTCATGTCGTTTCGAATTATCCGGCCCCCGAGAGAGCTCACGCGCGGTGTTCGAACTATTCGAATGGGTGGAACAGTGTAAGTAATAACAGGCGCCGGACTCCGCGTATTAGTGTATCGTATGCGCGGAGTAAAATCAAATTAATTCCGGCGGGAAAGCATGAGGGGCACGCCGCCCGGAGCGCATTCTTTACCGCGATGCCGGCCGAATCAATTCGTCTCCCCGGCTTCCTTCCTGCCGGAGAAAAGAAGGAGGAGCCCGGGCAGACGGACTGATGCCGGCCCCCCTGCGATTAAAACAGGCTTTCCGCCGCGACGTACACCCCGCCCCGCGAGGGACCGGCCGACGCGTCCCAGGCATACGAGACCGAGGCCATGGTGCCGCGGTATTCCACCGAGGCGCGGGCCCCGACCCCCGCGGCGCTTCGCCCGCGCTCCTGTTCGTCGAGGAAGCGCCCGCCGTTTACGAAAGGCCCGGCGAAGAAAAACGAGGGGACGATCTCGAACTCGGCGTCCAGCCCGGCGACGAGCTTCCACCGCGCCGCGCTGAAATCGCCGGAGAAGCCCATAAGGTCGCCGTCGAAGACGTACCGCAGGTAGAAGCGCTCGCGCGAATCCGTGTAATACGACGACGCCCGGGGGATGAGCCTGAAGATCGGAAAGAGCCGCAGCGGGACGCGCAGGCGCGACTCGGCGATGAATCGGCCGCCGGGTTCCAGGTCGCCCGCCCCGAAAGAGACGACCGCGGAAAACGACGTCGCGTCGCGCTTTTCGATGAGGTAAAACCGGTCGGAGACGAGCAGGTCGGCAACGCCGCGTATCTCCCTGATCAGACCCGAGGAGCCGTCGCGCCGGTAATCGTCGAGGGCGGCGTACACCCCCCGTCCGTACAGTTTGAGCCATGCCATGAAGGAGGCCGGAAGGTCCGCGGCGAAACCCAGGCCGAGTACGCACGCGCCGGACTTCACCGAATAATCGCGTTCGGCGGTCTCCCAGCGTTCAACGGTCATTCCGCCGTCCGTGCCGATAAAAAAGGACGAGTAGCCCTCGCCGAGCGTCCGGGTATAGCGCCCCTCCCCTTCCGCCTTGCGCAGGCGGTCGCGCAGGCCGGCCGTCGCCCTGAGGTCGAGCGACGAGGGCGCGAAGGGCAGCCGCCAGCCGATGCGCGGCATGATGCCGTAGATGGGGTCCACCCCTATGCCGCCGTAGACGCTTCCCGGACTACGGCGGCGCACGCTCACCGAAAGGAACACATCGCCCGTTCCCTCGTAATTCACCGGACGGATGACGATGGAGTCCAGATTGAACCGCGACCGCGCGGCGTCCATCCGCTCCCTCAGAATATTCCGATTGTAGAGCTCGCCCTGCTCCGGGGCCAGAAACGCGCCGATTTCCGCCGCCTCGCGCTCGCCGACGCCGCTCACCGAAACGCGCGCGATTCTTGACTCCCGTACGCGCACCTCGACCGCGCCGTCCGCGCGGAGCGCTACCTTCTCGACGAAGCTTGTGGTGTATCCCCGGCGGTGATATTCGTCGGTGATCGCCGCGGCGAGCGCCTGGAGCTCCGAGCGCCCCGTGGAGACGGGCCTTCCGCCCGTTATCTTCAGTATATCGATCCCGATGCTCGACCCTACGAGCACCACCTCCGCCGCGAACGCCGGCGCCGAAAGGACGAGCGCGATGATGAGGCCCGCGGCCAGGGGCGCCGTTCTATTCATCGAGCCGCCTCCTCGTCACGCCGCGCGGATAGTCCGCCCGGAACACCGCGTCGGGCATGGGGCCGTTAAGAATCACGCGGGCGTAGTCGGTCACGCTGGAGGTGATCCCCCTCGCCGTCCGCGCGGTGACGCTCACCCGCGTCGGGAAGAACACGCCGCCCAGGTCGCGGTGGCCCTCGTAGCTCTCGCGGATGAGCTCGTAACCGCGACGGTCGCGCACCGTCTTCGCAATGACCGCCCTGATAGAGGGGTCCACGCGGACTTCGATGTCCAGCCCGCTCTGTCTGTCGCGCAGACGGTACACGCGCGCGCGTTTGAAGAAGCCGTACAACCTCCACCCGCCGCCCGAAAGCTCGAAGCGCGATTCGAGCTCCTTCTCGATGCCGTCGAGGGGATTGAATCCCGGGCCCGGGCGGTTCTGCTCCGCGGCCTCGCTGTAATAGAGCAGCCTGTCGTCGGGATAATACCACTCGAAGAGCTTCCCGTCGCTTCGCACCACCTGCCGCGAGGGGACCGTGTAATCGATGCGTAAGCGTCCGCGCCCGTCGGCGCGGTAGCGGCCGCGGAATATTTCACGCGGCCTGCCCGGCTCGGTTATGTACTGGGTTATATCCGCGTCGAGGGACCGTATCTTCGCGTGCTCGCGCGCCACCGCGCGGAAGAGCGCGGCGGCGTCGTCGGCCGCGGCGTATCGCCGCGCTCCCCCG
>CAZEAH010000212.1:4596-6026 GCA_964510075.1 uncultured Leptospirales bacterium
CCGCGAGCGCGAGCACGGCGTGGAGTGAAATAGCATATCTCATGGTTCGGGTTTGTTTGTAACGCCGGCCGTTGGAGTTGTGCAACCGTTTTTTACCGGGAAGTGGGTCGGGGCTTTCGCCGGAGGCACGGCCCGCTCAGCGCCCAAAGGCCGGGCTTTCGATAAGACGCACGCCCTCGTCCCGGTACTCTTTCAGCAGGGCATCGCGCTTCTCTTCGTTCTGAAGCGCCACTGCGTCGGTCAGAACGGTCACCGTATATCCCCGGTTGAGCGCCCCGCGCGCCGTGCCGTGTACGCAGTATTCGAGATCGAGGCCGAGCAGGTATACGCGATCGACCCGGTTGGCGACAAGGAGCGCCTCGAGTTCGGGGTTGGAGAAGGCGTCGCCGATCTTCTTTGGGAACTCGTGCGGAGAGACGCGCCGCACCCGCGCGTCGATCATGGAGCCCGGCGTACCCTTTATGGCGGACGCGCCCGGAATGAAGCGCGCCCATTCGCCGAACTCCTGGCGGACATACACCACAAGCATGTCCTTCGACGCGGCGCGGTCGATGGCCCTGTTGACCGTATCGATGAGGCGCCCGGCGTTTTTATACGGCAGAGGCGGCTTTGCGGTGGTCCCGGTGTAGTCCTCCTGAATGTCGATTACCAGAAGCGCCGCGCGCGGCCGGTCGTAAGAGGCGATCTTCTGTCCTTTGGTCGGGGTGACGGCGTCAATGTAGATATAAACGAAAAGCCCGGCGAGAACGAGTATCGCCGCGCCGAGACCCAGTGCGATGCGCTTTAACCGGATCATTGGTTCCTCCGTACAGTGTCCCCGCTTATTCCATCAGGGCACCGAAGTATAGTAATCCGGCGCACCGACTGTCAAGCATATACGGCGCGAACCGCGTTCCACTGCACGCGCTCATTTCCCCCCGCGGCTCCATGCCGCTTCGCTCAACGAACGCACGGGAGGCCGCTTCATAAAAGCACCTTGACACCCGCTTCACCCCGTCCTATGCTTCACCCTGACAGTATGCTCCCGATCACCGACACGCAACGCGTCACGGTGCGCCGTTCATCACGCGACAACAGCGGGTACAACCCATGAAGGCTTTAGAACTCCAAAAGACGACGGCGCTCATCCGGGATGCGTACGAGCGGCTCGGCCTCAAAAGGCCCTTCCGGAAGACGCGCCGCCACGCCTCCGACGTGGTGAGCTTCGAGCTGGAGTCCGTGGCCGAGAAGAGCCTTGGTAAACGATTTCGCGTAACGGTCGAGGTGAAGGAATTCGTCGGCGGGGGCTTCGCCGGGCAGGTGTACCGTGTAAAGGCGCTCTCCGTCATGCCGGCGTCGCGCGGCGGGGTACGGGTGGGCGGCGAGTACGCGATGAAGATCTTCATCCCCCCTTCGCGAAAGAAGCTCTTGTTCCGCAATATCCTCTACGC
>CAZEAH010000213.1:0-5996 GCA_964510075.1 uncultured Leptospirales bacterium
GAAAAAAGCTTCGCAGAATACGGGCGGACGGCGCGGTGGACGCCCTCGCCGACGAGGTGGAGCGCATTATACGGGAGGAGTCCGAATGAAAAAGGCACGACAGGAAAAAATCAATTTGCTGTTTCCGAAGGGCTTTCTGTGGGGAAGCGCCTCATCCGCCTTCCAGGTCGAGGGGGGGTGCCCCCATCACGATTTTTACGACTGGGCGCTTAAGGGAAGAATTAAGGACGGAACGAGCCCGATCGACGCGGTGCGCTTCTGGGAGTACTACAAAGGGGACATCGCGCTCATGAAGAAGATGAACCATACCGCGGCGCGCATCGGGATCGAATGGGCGCGCATCGAGCCCTCGCAGGGGGCCTTCGACGAAAAGGCCCTCGACCATTACCGGAGCATTCTAAAAGAGATGCGGAAGGCGGGGATACGCCCGATGGTGACCCTGCATCACTTCGCAAACCCGATGTGGCTCGTGCGCGAAGGCGGCTGGGAAAACCCCCGAACGATCGACCACTACCTGCGTTTCGTCGCGAAGGCCGTGGAATCACTCGGCGACCTGGTGGACATCTGGAACACCATCAACGAGCCGTCCGTGTACGCGGTGGCGGCCTATCTCTTCGGCGAGTTTCCTCCCGGTGTGAAGAGTTTTCGCCGGTGCCTAAGGGTGATGGACGTGATGATCGAGGCGCATGTACGCGCGTACGGCGCGATACACGACATACACGGAAGAAAGAACTGGACCCCGGCGAGGGTCGGAATAGCGAAGCATCTTCGCACCTTCGATCCTCTCCGGGAAAACAACCCGCTCGACCGCCTTTCGGCGCGCCTTATGGACAAATACTTCAACAACCGCTATCTGGAAAAGATAAGCGCGAAGGGGCGCACTCTCGACGTGTTCGGCATCAATTATTATTCCGGCGATCTGGTGAAGTTCCCCATGAACATGCTGACGCGACCGGAACTGCCCAAGAACAAGCTCGGCTGGGACATCTATCCGGAGGGCCTGTACCGCGTCGTCAAGCGCTACTGGGATATGTACCGCCTGCCGATCTACATCACCGAGAACGGCACCTGCGAGGACGGCGACGACATCCGCCCGCGCTACATTCTTGACCATCTCTACCAGCTCCACCGGGCCATCGGCGAGGGCGTCGGCGTCGCCGGCTATTATCACTGGTCGACGCTCGACAACTTCGAGCTGGTGGACGGGCTCATGTCGCGCTTCGGCCTGGTGCATGTGGACCACGATCATCCGAAACGCGTTCGCACGATCAAGCCGAGCGGTCGCATGTACGGGGAGATCGCGCGCGCGGGCGGCATCACCGAAAGCATCGTGCGGAAATATGTGCCCGATTGGCGGCCGTAGACCGGATATCCTCGATCCGGCTCGCCTTATCGACGTTCCGGGCGGGACGTACGAAATCGGAATCGACCCCGATGTTCACGGCGGACCCGTGTCCCGTGCCTCAGCGGCGGGCCTGCCGGAGGCGTACCTCGCCACGGCCGCGCCCCGGTTCACCGCGCGCCTGGAACGCGTGCGGGTGTCGCGCTGCCTGGTGACCGCGGCCGATTTCGAGCGCTTCGTCGGCGCCACGGGCTTCGTCACCGAGGCCGAGCGCGAGGGATGGGGCTGGACCTGGGACCGAGGCTGGACGAAGAGAGACGGCCTCTCGTGGCGCCGTCCGTTCGGCGGCGATGCCGACGAGGCGTACATGTCCGCGCGCGGTGCGATGCCCGTAGTGCAGGTAAGCTGGAACGACGCGGCGGCCTGGTGCTCCTGGCTGTCGCGTGAAACGGGGGAACGGGTGCGCCTGCCGCTCGAAACGGAGTGGGAGGCGTTCGCCCGGATAACCGGTGTCCGTTCGATCGCGGAGATCGCGCCTGACGGGCCGCGGACGGAGTTCGATTCCGCGGGGGATTTTTATGCCGCGCTGGAGGATATTATCACCGGCCATGCGTCCTCCCATCCCCCCGGGGTGCTGTGGGAGTGGACCGCCGACTGGTTCAAACCCTACCCGGGCGGCGGACCCGATCCCGACTACGGCGAGGTGTACAGGGTGCTGCGCGGCGGTTCGCTCGCGAGCCACCCGCTGCAGCGGGGCCGCGAATACCGTTTCAGGCGCTGTCCCACGGCACGGAGCCCTTTTTACTCCTTCCGCTTCGCCCTCGCCTGAGGCGCGGCCGCTATCCCTCCGCCGATAACGTCGGCCATAAAATCGCGGAAATCCCTGTCCTCGATCTTCATGGCGGCCATCAGCCCGAGCTTTTTGTACTGAAGCATGCCTTCGGCCACCGACGCGAGCAGGAGCGACAGCATCATGGGATCGACCTTCCTGAAATCTCCGGCTTCGATTCCGGCGCTCACCGCCTCGCTCATAAGCCTCAGGATGTCGGCCATCTTCTCGGCTATCACCTCGCGGCCGCTGTCTCCCTCCGCGTCGAACTCGGCCTTGTATTCCATCAGTATGTTGTAATAATCTCCGTGGCGGTAGAAGAACTCCATGTACGAGTCGAATGTGGAGATGAGCTTCCGCGGGTTGCTCTTCCGGGCGGCCATCCCTCCCGCGAATTTGCGGAGCAGCATGTCGATTGCTTCGAGGCAGATGGTGGTATAGATGTCGCGCTTGTTCTTGAAGTGGAAATAGATGGCTCCCGTGGTCAACCTGGCCCTGGAGGCGATCGTTCGTATGGAGATGCCGTTGTACCCGT
Organism: uncultured Leptospirales bacterium; assembly: GCA_964510075.1. GTDB lineage: Bacteria > Spirochaetota > UBA4802 > UBA4802 > UBA5368 > MVZN01. The sequence goes on from CAZEAH010000213.1 coordinate 2,707, forward strand.
ACTTTAAAAACAGCCGGCGCGACACCTCGAGGATTTTTTCTTTATTGTTGTTCTTCATTCATGTATAACCCTTTATTGAGCGGCCGGCAATTCCCCGGCGGCGTTCGTGCGGTGTCGGTACGATTAACGGGAGATGACATCGCGCGAGTGATATACTTACCTCCCGGCACGGATCGTGTAAGGAGCCGGACGGAAACGGAATAGTACACATAACGCTGTTATGTAATCGTGTCAAGTTAATATGCCTGGCGCTGTCGGTTGACGGATATTCGAGCGCACGGGAGGTGACGTGGGAAAGCGCATACTCGTGACGGGAGGAACCGGTTTTATCGGAAGCGCGCTGTGCGCGGAGCTCGCCGCGGCGGGGTACGAGGTGGTCGTGCTGTCGCGAAGCGGGGCGGGTGATGACCCCGACGGGATTCGAAGAGTGCGATGGGACGCGCGGAGCGCGGACGGCTGGCGCAACGAGGCCGAAGGAGCCGCGGCCGTAATCAATCTCGCGGGCGACAATATCGGTGAGGGCAGATGGACGGAGAGAAAGAAACGGACAATACGGCAGAGCCGTCGCGAGGCCGGAAGGGCCGTCGCGGAGGCCTTCGACGCCGTAAAGAAAAGGCCGGGCGTGCTTGTGCAGGCGTCGGCGATCGGCTGGTACGGCGACAGGGGGGATGAGCCCCTCGACGAGGATTCCGGGCCAGGTTCCGGCTTTCTCCCTTCGATCGGCCGGGAATGGGAGGACTCCACGGCGGCCGTGGAACGTCTCGGCGTGCGGCGGGTTGTTCTTCGCACGGGGGTGGTGCTCGGCCGCGGAGGCATGCTGGCCCGCGCGGCGGTTCCGTTCCGGCTGTTCGCCGGAGGAATTCCGGGAAGCGGGAGGCCATGGATATCGTGGATACATCTGCGCGACACAGTGCGCGCGATACGCTTTCTTGTGGAGAACGCCGACGCACGCGGCGCGTACAACATCACCGCTCCAAATCCGGCGCGCTCCGCGGAGTTCTACCGGGCGCTCGGCCGCGCCCTGCGGCGTCCCGTATGGGCGCCAGTGCCGAGAGCGCTGCTTCGTCTCGCTTTCGGAGAGATGGCGCGCGAGCTCATGCTCTCGGGGCAGAGGGTGCTGCCGAAGCGCCTGCTCGACGCGGGTTTTAATTTCGAATACGAGGAGCTCGGCGCGGCACTGGAGGAAATATTCGGCGGATGGTAGTCGGTTTTGGCCCGGGAAAGACGGCCGGCTCAATCCTTCGAAATCGCGCCGCGGGTGCGGAGAATCGCGTACTCGAAGCCGTCTATGAGCACGTAAAACGAGGCGGCGTTGATGTTCTCAGACAGCGAGTTCACCTTCCAGACGGTGTTTCCGTCGGTGAAGATGATGGTGACCTCGACTTCGGTGGCGGTGCCGCGCTTGGCCTCCAGAATGTTCGCCCGGTAGTCAACGAGCTTGATGGAATCGATTTCCGGGAAGAGCGGCATGAGCGCTTTCTTTAGAACGCGCGCGAGCGCGTCGACGGGTCCGTTGCCCGTGGAGGCCTCGTGGATGTGCCGGCCGTTGGCCTCTATCTGCACCGTCGCCTCGGGATCGATGCCGTTGTCGATAAGCTTGTAGCCGCCCACCACCTTGAAGGGAGGCTCGTAACGATCGAGAGACCGCGCGATCGTAAGTTCGCGTGTGGCGTCGTGGATTTCATAATTGAGCATGGTACTCTCCGTGCGTCCCTATTCGCTCGAGCTGTCTTCTTCGCCGTAGGTGTACTCCAGCTGGAGGTCGTTTCCGGCCGCTCCCGCGCTCAAACGGTCTTCTTTCACCTTGGTGGATTCCCTGAAGACCATGATTTCGAGTGTATCGTTGGAATCCTGTCTGCTCACACTTACGTAGAGGGTGTCGAGCTCGTCCGAATCGGCGGTAAATTCATAAATATTGCTGCCCAGATATGTTATACTTGCCGCGTCGATAACTCTGGTCGCCCCGCCATTTATCCGGTACCAGCCGGAGAAGGAGTTCGGCGCGACGCCGTTGTCGGTAAGTACGATATTGATGGTTATGGTATCTTTGGGTTCGTCGCTGCAGCCCGCCGCCCCGAGTACGCACGCGAGCAGTACGGCGATGAGCGCATCGATCCATTGCCCCCGGGTGCGTCTTGATCTTTTTGCAATGTGGGCCGTCACTGTGAGCATCTCTTCATTTCGTGAAATATCGAAAAAGTAATGGCGTTCGCATGGGGCTGTCAACTAAATTAACTACGGTGCGTACTGGCAATGAAGAACAGTATCGAACTCCTCGCCCCCGCGGGCTCCCCCGAAACCTTCGCCGCGGCCTTTCGGGCCGGGGCCGACGCCTTCTATATGGGTGCGGGCGATTTCAATGCCCGCGGGCGCGCGCGTAACTTCTCGCGCGAGGAGATGAGCGAGGCCGTCCGATTCGCTCACCGTAACGGGAGGCGGGTATATATCACCCTCAACACCCTGCTTTTCGACGACGAGTTTCCCGCGGTGGTCGATCTGCTGTCGTTTCTCGAGCGACTGCGCGTCGACGGCGTCATCGTGCAGGATCTGGGGCTGCTTTCGCTTCTCCGGAACCGCTTTCAGACCATTCCCGTCCACGCCTCCACTCAGATGTTCTGCCACAACTCGCAACAGGCGGCCTATCTTAAAAAGGAGGGAGTCGGCCGTATCATCCTGGCGCGCGAGCTCTCGCTCGACGAGATCCGCGCGATCGCCTCGGCCGTGCCGCTGGAGTACGAGGTGTTCGTTCACGGCGCCATGTGCTTTTCCTTTTCGGGCTGCTGCCTCTTCTCTTCATACCTTTACAACGATTCGGGTAACCGCGGGCGATGTCGCCAGCCCTGCAGGTTGCCCTTCGAGGGGACGCGCGGGAAGACCTATCCGTTCTCCATGAAGGACCTCTCGGCGGCGGAAATGATAGGCGAGCTTGCCGCCTCGGGAGTGACCGCGCTGAAGATCGAGGGGAGGCTTCGAAACGCCGCGTATGTGTCGCGCGCGGTCCGGATGTACCGCTCTCTCATCGATGCCTCCCCCGCCACCAGGGCCGCGCGCCGGAAGGAAGCTAAGGCCGCGCCGGGCGTCGGACGAGAATCGGAAGGCGGATATTTCCATGGGCGCGAGTACCGGCGTCTCGTGGCGGCCGACCGGCCCGGAGGTTCCGGCGAGGAGCTCGGCCGGGTGATTTCGGCCGCGGGATCGCTATTGGTGTTCACCTCCGGCGTCGAGATCGGAAAGGGTGTCGCGCGCGGTCCGGATGTACCGCTCTCTCATCGATGCCTCCCCCGCCACCA
>CAZEAH010000214.1:0-5984 GCA_964510075.1 uncultured Leptospirales bacterium
GTACAGCGGACGATAACGCGAGTAAATGCAGAGGAACAACGGTTCGTACACATCCGCGGCCTCCCGAAGCTCCGCCGGCGTCGGGTCGGGTATATTGAGGCAGGCGGTAAAATGCTCGAATTCGACGAAGGGATAGAGCGAGGCGGATACCGGGAAGATATCCTGCATATCCATGCGCCTGTGGATCTCCATGGTGGTTTCGCGATTGCCGGTTTCCTCGAAAATCGCGAAGGTGTGGAAATACTGGTCGGAGTCGGTGTAGGTCGAATCCATTATCCGGACCATGGAGAGCCCCGCTTCGAAAGCCGCCCCCTTTTCCACGGGCACGAGACGCGATTTGAAATACACGCGATCGGTCGCGTAGGCCGGGTAATAATCCGTCCCGCCCTTCTCGAGTATCTCACCCGCTCCGCCGCCGTATCTCAGATCGATCCGGAAGAGATGGATAAAATCGACGAGCTTTCCGCCCACACGGCGGGCGAACACGAGGCTGTGCTGGTGGGCGGCGGAGATCCCGCGCGCATAATAACTCCCCGCCAGGTAAGCGGGGATGAAACGCGCGACGGAGGCGAGGATGCCCGCGGCGAGCGCAGGATCGATTTCCTTGACCGGAAGACGGGGTATTTCAATCCGGCCGTTAAGCAGCACGAACTCGTTTTTAATACTGTTGATGTAGACGTCGCCCGTATCGTTTTTCGCGCCCGCGTCTATTCCGTTCAGTATTTGCGTTATTTTTTCTCCCGGATCCATTATCTCTGCAATACACTTAAATGAATATACCGATCGTATATGCTCGGGTGCTTTCGAAAAAGCAAATAAAAAAAACAGCGCTCACCTAATTCCCTTGACAAACGCCGTTTCGGCCCGCTAGTATAAGATCCTCTTCGGGTATCGTCGGACCGACCGCGCAAACCGCAAAGAGCGCGCGCCTCGGCAAACGCGAACGCAAACAGCGATCCGGCGGGTATGACCGTTCTGCCCCGAGGAGCCCGGACAGCGGGACATCTCAGGTTCAGGCGCTACTGGAGCCGCATCCAATAACAGGGGATCCCAGAGTTACAGGTATGAATACATTAATAAACGTCGGAGTCTCCCAGATGGGAGCATCCTCAAGCCCGACCGTTCTGAGGACGATACTGGGAAGCTGTGTCGGAATCTGCATTTACGACCGTATGAAGAAAATCGGCGGAATGGCCCATATCCTTCTTCCCAACAATCCCGGAGACGGAATTCCCGAAAAATACGCCGACAGCGCCATTCCGCTTCTCATCACCCGTCTGCTCAAAGACGGTGCAAAAAAAGAGTTCCTTTCGGCAAAACTGGCGGGAGGCGCCTCGATGTTCAAATTCAACGCCAGCGTCACCCTGGGCCAGATAGGCGAACGTAATGTCGAGGAAAGTAGGAAAATACTCGAAAAAAACGGCATCCCTGTCCTCGAGGAAGATACCGGAGGAAACATGGGAAGGGTGATCGATTTCTTCCTGGAAGACGGCCGGCTCAAGGTAAAGGCCGGCGGACAGGAAAAACTCTATTACAAAGTATAACCACATCGCGGAGTAAATCCATGCATGCGCATATACAGCAAAGAATACAGGGAATCATCAACAACCTGGACCAGCTGCCCTCCATTCCGGATGTGGCAAGCAAAGTCCTCTCCATGGTCAACGACCCGGACATCTCCTTCAAGGCCATAGCCGACGAAATATCCAAGGACCAGGCGATCACCACAAACATACTGAAGCTCTGCAATTCGGCGTATTTCAGCAAGGGCAAGGAGATTTCCTCTATCGACCGTGCCATCGTCACCCTGGGCATCAAAGAGGTAAAGGATATCGTTATCGTCGCCGCGACGCGCGAGGTGCTCAACAGGATAATAGTGGGCTACGACCTGGCGCGCGGCGAGCTGTGGAAACACGGGATCGCCGTGGCGGTGCTTTCGAAAAAAATCGCGACGATTAAAAACAGAAAGGCGGTGGCGGACATCGCCTTCACCGGCGGCATCATCCACGACGTCGGCAAGACGGTCCTAGCCCTGTTCGTACAGAACACCTTCCGCGAGATCCTCGAGACCGCGCAGACCCGCCGGATCCAGTTTCCCGCGGCCGAAAAGGAAATCATGGGGTTCGATCACCAGGAGATCGGGGAGAAGATCCTAACCAAATGGAAGTTCCCCGAGGTCCTCAAGGCAATAGTACGGCACCACCACGAGCCGGAGAAGTCCCCGGCCGAATTCCTGCCGATCGTCTCCATCGTCCATATCGCCAACACCCTCTGCCTCATGGCCGGAATAGGAATCGGGGCGGACGGCCTCTATCATGAGTTGAGCGATACGGCGATCAAGACGCTCGGCCTCTCCAACCGCGAGCTCGAGGAGCTCTATGGCGACATGCCGCAGGTCCTCAACCAGGCCTCGGGCATCCTCTGAGGATCGATCTTCCTTGTTTCTGGTTAAGGAATGCCCATCCTGCGGCAGGGGCCTGCGTTTCCCGATCGACAGGGGGAAAATACGCGTGCGCTGCGTCTGCGGGCATCAGTTTATCGCCGACCCCGACGATACGGCCCTGTACACAAACGCCCGCTTCGACCTCAATCATAAAGCCAGAGCGAAAAGCCGCCGGCGCTTCACGTTCCCCGGACGCATCAGATCCATCGACCTCGCCGGCCTGTGGGGTACTGCGATCCGGGGACTTCTGTCGGCCAAATACACGTTGCAGAATTTCAGACTGCTTCCCGCCGCGCGCCAGCGGCGCATAGTCCTGATCGTCCTCATCATCGTTCTCGCCGCGATACTGCTCGGCCGCCTGCTCTGTTCCCCGGGCACCTCGACCGACGGCGGCCCCGTCTACATATGAAACCATACGTCAGCTCGACCGCCGACTATCACCGCCATCGCCTGGACTCGCTCGGGTGGGAGCTTACCGTATGCGCGATGCTCGAAGACCCGGCCGGTCCCTGCAGGCGCATGCTCGAGGATGACCGCCCCTACGGAATGCAGCTTTCGGAACTGCTTTCACGGCACCTGGACTGGGGATCGGTCAACCGCGTCCTCGAAATCGGAGGCGGGTATGGATACGTCATGCGCGACCTCATCTCCGCGCACCCTCACCTCCGCGCGACGATGCTCGACATCTCGCCGTTTCTTCTGGAAAGACAGCGCGAAACCGTCGGGACCGGCCGCGCGGAATTCATTGAAATGGATTTTCTGGAATTCGACGACGGACGGCTCGCGCGCTTCGATCTTGCCGTCCTCAACGAGAACATCGGCGATTTCCCCGCGCTCTGCGATCTCAGCGCGGAGGCGCTCGACGGTTCGGGCGGGGCGCCTGAGGTTCTGGCCGCCCGCCGCCTGTTCAGCGACTACGGCCTCGACCGTCCCGCCGGCGCATTCGTCTTCAATCTCGGGGCCGCGCTCGCCGTCGAGAAGCTCTGCGCTGCGGGCATACCCGCGATCTTTATAAGCGAACACAGCTGCGAGGCTGCCGTTCCGCCGGAGCTACAGTCGTTAATCGCGATGGACACGTCGGGATTTCCCGAAAGGATACGGCTCAGGGGCCACGATGAATACACCATCAAATTTTCACATCTGGAACGTATCGCTGGCGAGATGGGCTACGATTGTTCGCGGGGCCCCTACGCCGATTTTCTCCGCATACGGTGGACGAACGAGGTGCGTTTTATATTGACCTCCCGCTCCGCCCGCGACGAGCACGAAGCCGTCCGGCAGTTCGTGGAAGACCTGTATCGCTACGAATACCTGGTATTGATTAAAAAAATATAAATCGGATCGTTATCCGAGCTCCGTCGAACGCATCACGAGATGGCGGTAATACCGCGACTTGACGTGATTGGTTTTCTCGAGCTCCTCGATCTTCTTTTTAAGTTCAGAACGGTCCATCTTGTTGATCTTCTTGTTCTTTGCGGCCGCCGCCTTGTTCTCTTCGGACATTCCCCCCTCCTCTGCCTGAACATATCAACACTCGTACTCCATGTCAGACCTTAAGCGCCTCGAGCGCCTCCTTGAATTTCGGCACAGCCCGCTGTATGATGTTCTCGGAAACGCAGTAGGCGATGCGGAAATATCCCGCGCCGCCAAAACCCGACCCCGGGACCGTCAGCACGTTGAATTTCTGCAGGTGGCTCACGAAGGCCACATCGTCGGGGATCGGATACTTACAGAAGATGTAGAAGGCCCCCTCCGGCCTGACGAACTCGTAACCGGCGAACTTGAGGCCCTCCATCAGCAGGTCGCGACGTTTTTTGTAGATGTTCACGTTCACCGACACGCCCGTAAGTCTCGCAACGGCCCGCTGCATGAGAGCGGGAGCGTTTACAAAACCCAGGATGCGCGTTGAGAGGATGAGCCCCGCCAGAAGCACGTCGACCTCGACACATCCGGGATGCACGGCGATGTACCCTATACGCTCACCCGCGACGGACAGGGTTTTGGAGTACGAGGTCACCACGATCGCCTGCGTGCAGTGCCTGAGTATGCTCGAAACCTTCAGGCCGTCGTAAACGATCTCCCGGTACGGTTCGTCCGAAATCAGATAGACGATGCGCCCGGTCGATTCCATATGATCTTTTATGAGCGCGCCGAGGGCCGCGATATCCTCCTCGGGATACACCCTCCCGGTGGGATTGTTGGGAGAGTTAATAAGCACGGCCCTGGTTTTCTCGTTGAGAGCCGCGCGGATGTTCGCGATGTTGAGCGAAAAATCGGGGTTGGTGTCCGCCAGCACGATCCGGCCGCGGTGATTGTCGATATAGGTGCCGTACTCCACAAAATACGGGCGCGGAACGACCACCTCGTCCTCCGGGTTGAGTATCGTCTTAAAAATGACATTGAGGGCGCCCGCCGCCCCGCAACTCGTGATGACATGCCTGCCCTGAACATCGACGCCCTGCTCCTTCGATACGCGCGCTGCGATCGACTCCCGTACGTCGTCGAAACCAGCATTGGGCATATAACCGTGCGCGCCCCTCTCGTTTTTCTCGATCAACGCCTTCAGCGTATCGGTAAACTCGACCGGCGGGCTGAGATCGGGATTTCCCAGGCTGAAGTCGAAGACGTTTTCCTCGCCGAATTGCCCCTTGAGCCGGATTCCTTCCTCGAACATCTTCCGTATCCACGACGACTTGCTTACCGAATCGCTTATCTTCGACGCAACGGGCATGGCGCACCTCTCGATGGGGATTATGGTCGCACAATCTGACCCGTTTTTCGGGACTTTATCAAGCACTTTTCTTCTTGAAAATAATGTCCGTCGCCGCATACTGCGCAAAAAGGGGTTTCCGGGGATTTTCCATGAACATCGAGAGCGGCTTATCAAAACGCGGACTTCCGACCTTATCGCGGATTATTTACGGCCTTGCAGGAATACTCGCCGGGTTTATTGCATGCAGGCTGGTTCTGGCCGGATTTACCGTTTCCGACATCTCGATGAATCCAAACTACCGACCCGGCGACCGGATCTATGCCCTGAAAATCGGCGCTCCGCGCGTAGGCGATGTCGTGCTGGTCGAGAGCCCCGTAGAACCGGGGAAGTATCTTCTGAAAAGGGTGGCGGCCGCCGAGGGAGACGTGGTCGAGGTCCGAAACCGGGTGCTGTATATCAATGACGAGCGCGCACGATTCAAATGGAAAACGCTCATGTCGGACACCAGGGTTTTCCCGATGAGTTTCTCCAGGCGCGACAACATGGCGGCGGTGAAGATCGAGCGGCACGGTTATTTCCTTCTCGGGGACAACCTCGATTACAGCCTCGACAGCCGCGAATTTGGACCGATCGGCGCGGACGGTATTATCGGAAGGGTGATATATCACCGATAATAATTGTGATGTACTCCATACATAAAACCGCCCCCGACGGGGAAGAGGCACGGTGAATGACCGCAAACAAAAAAGCCGGAATGGAGCCGGTCTTCCGGACATGAAAAACGCTCCAAGAGAAAAACTGCGCTGGGTGGCGGATGTACTCGATACC
>CAZEAH010000215.1:0-5946 GCA_964510075.1 uncultured Leptospirales bacterium
CAGCCGGTGCAGTCCAGGGGGCTTATCTGGATCTTGAAATGGAGACCCTCAAGCGCTTTGCCCTTAGCCTCGATCGTCACCGTGCCTTCGGGGGCGTTTTTGCGTTCCTCATCGTTGAGAAGGAAGGGGCGAATTACGGCGTGAGGACATACATAGGCGCACTGATTACACTGTATGCAGTGCTCGCTCTGCCACTCCGGAACATTGACCGCAATTCCCCTCTTTTCGTACGCGGTCGTTCCCGGAGGAAAAGTGCCGTCGGCACGGTCAATGAACGCGCTTACGGGAAGCAGGTCGCCTTCCAGCCTGTTCATCGGGTACACGATCTTCTCAATAAAATCGGGGACCTTCTCGTCGGCCTGAGGTTTCCGGGGAACGATGTCCTTCCATTCAGCCGGCACCTTCACCTCTACCACCATGTCCCCGCCCTTGTCGACGGCTGAATTGTTAAGGTTGACTACATCGTCCCCTTTCTTGCCATAGGTCTTCTTTATGGCGTTTTTCATGTCGGTGACGGCTTTTTCATATGCGATAACGTTGGCCACTTTAAAAAATGCCGCCTGCATTATCGTGTTGGTGCGCCCGGACATGCCGATATCCTCGGCGATCTGCGTGGCGTTAATAATGAAGAACCGTATGTTCTTCTCCGCAAGCGTCTTCTTTACTGCGTCCGGCAGCCTATTCTTCGTCTCCTCGGCATCCCACAGGCTGTTAAGCAAAAAGGTGCCGCCCTCTTTTATCCCGCGAAGCATATCGTATTTATCGAGATACGCGGGGACATGGCACGCGACGAAATCCGGCCTGGTTACCAGGTAGGTCGACCGAATCGGTTTCTCCCCGAAGCGAAGGTGGGAAACCGTAACGCCCCCGGACTTCTTGGAATCGTAGGCGAAATACGCCTGCGCGAAAAGGTTCGTGTTGTCGCCGATTATCTTGATCGAATTTTTATTCGCCCCGACCGTGCCGTCGGAACCGACCCCGTAAAACCGGGCGCTGAAGGTGCCTCTGGGCACCACATCCACATTGTCCGTTACCGGAAGGGATTTGAACGTGACGTCGTCGACGATACCTATCGTGAAACCGTCCTTGGGATCGGCGAGCTTCAGGTTTTCGAACACCGCTAGTATCTGGCCCGGCGTCGTATCCTTGGAGCTCAGGCCGTACCTGCCGCCGACTATGACCGGAGCGTCCTTTTTTCCGTAGAACATGCTTTTTACATCGAGGTACAGCGGCTCTCCCGTCGCGCCGGGCTCCTTCGTGCGATCGAGCACGGCAATGCGTTTTACCGATTTCGGGAAGGCCCTGAAGAAATGCTTTTCCGAGAACGGCCTGTAGAGATGCACCTTGATGAGCCCCACCTTCTCGCCGTTCGAGACGAGGTGATCTATTACATCCTGGATCGTCTCCGCGACAGAGCCCATTGCGATTATGATGTGCTCGGGGTTTTCCGCACCGTAATATACGAAGGGATGATACTGACGGCTCGTGATACGGCTCATCTGCTGCATGTATCCGTCGACAATGTCGGGAATGGCATCGTACCAGCGGTTGGATGCCTCGCGTACCTGGAAATAGATGTCCGGATTCATCGCGGTTCCCCGGGTGACCGGTCTGAGCGGATTGAGGGCGTTTTTCCTGAAACGCTCGAGGGCATCCCTGTCGAGCAGTTCAGCGAGCTCGTCATACTCGATGACTTCGATTTTCTGTATCTCATGCGAAGAGCGGAAACCGTCGAAAAAATGCACGAACGGCACCTGGCCTTTGATGGCAGAGAGATGCGCGACGGCCCCCAGGTCCATTATTTCCTGGATGCTTCCGGTGGCGAGCATGGCGAAACCCGTCTGCCTGGCGGCGTACACGTCCGCGTGGTCGCCGAAAATCGAGAGCGCGTGGGCGGAGAGCGATCTGGCGCTCACGTGGAACACGCCGGGAAGCAGTTCGCCCGATATCTTGTACATGTTCGGAATCATGAGCAGGAGTCCCTGCGATGCCGTGTAAGTGGTCGTCAGCGCGCCCGCCTGGAGCGAACCATGCACGGCGGCCGCCGCTCCTGCCTCGGACTGCATTTCTACCACGCGCACCCGGTCACCGAAGATGTTCTTCAAACCGTGGGCCGCCCATTCATCGGTGTATTCCGCCATGGGTGAGGAAGGGGTAATCGGATAAATCGCCGCGACCTCGGTGAAAGCATAGGCGACATGGGCCGCCGCCATGTTGCCGTCCATTGATTTCATTACACGCTTTTTCGCTGTTGAAGCCATTATCTTCTCCTTTCATTAAAGATGATGAGATCTTCAAAAAGGCATCCGCTGCAGAGAGAGATCGAGAGAGATCGAGAGAATCCTTACGCAAACCGAAACGGACCTCATACGCCCGCGCCGCGTCCGGCTTGATCGGCTTTCATCGTCCTTACGCGACGGTTGAATCGTTTCCTTAAAGGTTATACCGCCCCTATTATACAGCATCCGCGGGCATTTTTCAGAATAATAAGATCCGTCAAACGACCTACATGCGAGTATAATCGCTGCGGCCGTAAAATTCAAATCTAAAATTCCGAATTACCCCGAATGCAACTACCTTTCAGTTCCAATACCAAAGCGGCCCTTGATTGACATCAGGCTCGATAACGACTTCCGGAACAAACATGCGAGGTAGACTATTCTAAAACAATGTTTTTTTAGCAATACTTATTTTTCGGTCCAGCATTGTTTCGCACCGGATTCGCTATCCGCCGAGAATCTGCCGCCCATCCGGCCTTTGTTCATCCGTTGATGCCGAGCACTGCATTTCTATTGACTTTTATCGCCCGGGAAGACATTCTTATTATATGCTGGACCTCGAAGCACACATTTCAACCGATCGAAGGGCCGAATACGAAAAACACCTGGAATTCTGGCAGAACGGCCTCCAGGTAATCGAAGAGATTTCCTCTTCACTGGAAACCTCCCTGGGAATGCTGGAAAAGAAATATTCCGATTTTGAAACACTGTACGATCAGGCGATGGACAGAATCGACGCACTCGCCGGCATATACGCGGGCGTCAACACAATACAGGGTCGCGAATACGTGCTCCGCCTGAAGGCCCTCATGAGAGACTACCGCAGAAGGTACACCCTGGAGGGAATAAATTTTAACGCAATCCACTTCCTCCACTCGAGGATTCGGGAGCTCAGGGACCGGAGTTTCAGCGACTTTCCGAATTTAACTCACACACCGGCAGTAGCCGTCGAGTCCGTTCCTCCCGAGCGCCCGTCAATCGTTGTCAGGTTCAAATGGGTCACCTTCGAGCGAAACGGTTCGTGGTTTATACTCCCTTATGATACGCTGAATATTTTAGAATTCCGAAAGGCCAATCTGGTCCCGGGCGGACGGCAGAATCGGTTTTTACTGCGTCTTGAAGGGGTCGATCTGGAGGTGCTTGACCTGCTCTCCTCGAGTATGGTCGAAAAAACAAGGCCCCCGCATATAGTGGTGGTAGGACTCGGGGACGAAAAATACTGTTACGCCGCGTCGGTGCCGGGGAAACGGATACTTTCCCGGCGCGATTGTATCATCGATGGCCTGAAAAACGTACGGAACAACGGGTACTTCCGCGGGCACATCCGCCTTTTCGGCCAAAAGCACCTCTATATAGACCCGAGAGACATGGCGCGAAGGAATCCCTAGAGTTCCTCGTCTTCCGTCTTTCGCAAAAAAAACAGTGACTTGATTTCCTCAACCGATACGCGTCCGGCTCTCATTACCGAAATACTTCTCCCGCTTATATCGATTATTGTCGCCGGGGGATGTTCTTTGCAGAGCTCTTCCACCACAAGGGCCTTCCCCACCCGTCCCCTGCATGCCTTCTCCAGATCCGCCCTTTTGAACAGGGCGCTCTTGGAAAAACTGCGATACAGGTGAGAAAAAATCAACGGTCGGTCAACCTGAGCGATAATGGACTGCAAATACTTGCTCCTCGGGAAGCGAACGCCGATCGTCTCGCTCTCGTTGGGGGCGTCCTTTTTTCGCATTATGACGGTGATCTCATCGGGCCAGATTCTGTTGAGAAAATCGTAGTCGTTCTTGGTGAGAACTGCCATGTCATCGAGCATTCTGAAAGAGGAGATCAGCCGTACGTAACGCTTTCTGGGATTCCGTATCGCGCGCGATATTCTCTTTTCATTTTCCGGTGAGGCCACGGCTACAATGGCGTATATGTTGTCAACCGGAAGCAGAACAAGCTCGTTCGCCTTCAGCGCCTGCGCCAGCATGGTGATAATCTCATCCGGCAGCGAGCCGTCCTTTTTAAGCTTTTTTAGATAGACGATATCAGTATCTTTCGACTGCATTTCGACAGCGCACCTCGTCGCAATTGATCCTGTTATCGAGCAATCTCGTCGCTATCATTCCGGCGACGTTGTCCGCGCAGACACGGTAATGGCAGAAGTGCGCGTGGAGACACTTAAGCGAGCTTGTGTCGCGCGCTCCGCCAACGCCGGCATCCATCACCCTCCTGATATCGTCCGGCACCGTCGTGCCGGACGCCGTGTTGCATACCCGTTTTCTGAAGAAATACATGTGGGCATGCGCGCTCTCCATCTTCATCGCTACTGAAATGTCTCGATTGATGAAGTCGCCGATCTTGTCGATATATCCGGCCTGCTCGAGCCCGTGTATCCGCTCATTGAGGTACGGACAGGTCAGCCAGAAAACGTTCGATACGGCCTCGTGGTTCCACTCCCCGCCGCCCGCGTCTGGATCGAGCAGTATTATTCTGGGGTACCCGTATGCGCACCGCTCCAGTATTCCGGAGGCGAATATATGTTCGCGGCCGATCTGCCCGCGGATAACTTCTATATCGGCATTACTGCAGGAATAATCGGCCGTCATCATCCCTCCTCAGCCCTCGTCCTGCGCGCGAAATAGAAAAGAAGCGCAAGAATCGATACCACGATCCACAGGATCCTGAGATGCGAAGGCTCGATAAACGAACCACCGGAATCATCCGTGTTTTTCCCGTCCGGGACGGCAGTGTCGTCGTTCGAGCGGAGGAAAACCATCCTGGCCCCGTTTTCGATATACCCCGCCCGATGCGCTTCCTCCCGCAGAAGTTCTCCGCTTTTATATTGTTCGTATCTCCCGCGCAGGACCGCGTTCCGCTCTTTGAGAGTCTCGATCCTCAGTCTGAGTTTTTCCTGTTCGCGGACAAGAAGGGACCGCTCCAGCAGACCGCTTTCCCCGAATACGAAGAAGTAAACGGCCCCGAGAAATCCGGCCAGGAGTACAAGACCCAGTCGATCACCGTTTCCCAATGCTGTAGAACACCCCCCTTCCGCCGAACGCGGCCGATTCGCCGAGCTCCTCTTCGATCCTGAGGAGCTGGTTGTATTTCGCTATCCTTTCGGAACGCGACGCCGAGCCCGTCTTGATCTGCCCCAGGTTGAGGCCTACGACAAGGTCGGCTATGGTCGTATCTTCGGTTTCGCCCGAACGATGGGAAACCACGGCGGTATAACCGGCGCGCTTCGCCATCTCGACGGCGCGCACCGTCTCTGTGAGCGTTCCGATCTGGTTGAGTTTAATGAGGATGGAGTTGGCTATGCCCTTGTCGATGCCGATCTTCAGCCGCTCGGTGTTGGTAACGAACAGGTCGTCCCCGACTATCTGGATTTTCCCGCCCAGTCTTTCGGTCATCAGTTTCCACGCGTCCCAGTCGTCCTGCGCCAGACCGTCTTCAATCGAGATGATGGGATACTTCGCGACAAGCTTTTCGTAAAATTCGACCATCTCCGCGCCGGTTCGCTCGCTCTTGTCGCTTCGCGCGAATACGTACTTCTTTTTCGACTCGTCGTAGAACTCGCTCGCGGCGGGGTCGAGTGCGATAAAGATATCGCTGCCCGGCGTGTATCCGGCCGCGGTTATTGCCTCCATGATCAGTTCAAGAGGCTCCTCATTCGATTTAAGGG
>CAZEAH010000216.1:0-5916 GCA_964510075.1 uncultured Leptospirales bacterium
GTAATATATGGCGCGATATTTGTCGACGACCTCCTGCGCCTGGAACGTCGTCCCTTTGGTTATGGTATCCGCCATGGTCATTTCCTTATCACGAAAGTGTATATTCCCTTGCAGACGTTGCGGCCGTGCTGGTTCTTGCTCAGCACCTCGACCGTGAGCACGTCGAGCTTCTCCTTGTTTACGATGTCGGTTATTTTCGCCGTGCTGGTGATGGTGTCCCTGTCCTTCACCACCTCGTAGAACTCGAACTCCTGCTCGCCGTGGACCAGCATCATCAGGTTGAGATTGAGCTCGTTGTCGAAGAATATGGGCTCAATGAGCGCCCCGCCGAAAACAACGCAGAAGGTGGGCGGCGCTATGATGCAGCCGTACTTCGACTTTCTGGCGAACTCCTCGTCGACGTAGTGCGGGTCCGGGTTCTTGATAGCCTTCGCGTACTCCCGTATCTTCTCCTTGCACACGTCATAGGAGAGATCGGGCCATGTCTTGCCGATGAATCTGGTGTCGATCGCCATTGCCCCTCCTCTATTTCTTGAAGCGCGCCAGGATGCTTTTCGCTATCAGCACGCGCTGTATTTCCGAGGTCCCCTCGCCTATCTCGCCCAGTTTCGCGTCGCGGTACAGCCGCTCGACGGCGAAGTCCTTGATATACCCGTACCCGCCGTACACCTGCACCGCCATGCTGGCGATCTGCGTCGCCGATTCGCTGGCGAAAAGCTTCGCGCACGAGGCGATCACCGCCGATTCCGGGTCTTTCACTTCTTTCGCCCACGCGGCGCGGTAAATCAGAAGCCGGGAGATGTCGGTCATGATCATCATGTCCGCCAGTTTGAAGGAAATCTCCTGGTACCGGTTGATGGGCTTCCCGAACGCCTTGCGCTCCTTGGAGTACCTGTTCGCCTCGTCCATGCAGGCCACGGCAATACCCAGCGCCACCGTCGCCATGCCGATCCTGCCGAACTCCAGCGTCTGCATGGCCTGTATGAAGCCGTGCCCCACATTGCCGAGCACGGCGCTTTCGGGCACCACGCAGTCCTCCAGAACGAGCTCGGAAGTAGGAGAACCTCGAAATCCCAGTTTGTCAAACGCTTTTCCCACCGAAAAGCCGGGCGTTCCCCTGTCCACCAGAAACGCCGTCACACCTCCTCCCGGACCGGCCTCTTTGTCGTTATATGCCATGACGAGCGCCACGTCCGCTATCGGGCCGTTTGTGATGAAGGTCTTGGTGCCGTTCAACACCCATTCCGCGCCCTTTTTCACTGCGGTCGTCCGTATCGCCGCCGCGTCCGAGCCGGCTTCGGGCTCCGTGAGGCCGAAGCACCCCACGATCTCGCCCTTTATTATCCCCGGCAGGTACTTCTGTTTCTGCTCCTCGTTGCCGAACATCTTGAGCGGCATGCCGAAAAGCCCGTAGCTCGCGCCGCACGACAGGAAGGTGGAAGCGCAGGCCCGCGCTACCTCTTCCCCCGCTATCGCCTGGCTTATGAGGTCGTTCGACGTTCCGCCGTATTTCTCCTCGTGCGGCATGCCGAGGTATCCTATCGAGGCGAGCTTTTTAATGTTTTCTTTGATGAGCGAATGCACCTCGTCCTCTCCCGCGCGATCGAGCAAAGCCGCGCGCGGAGCGATCTCCTTCTGGCAGAAGTTGGCGAAATTTTCTTTTATCGCCTTCTGTTCATCGGTCATTGTATAATCCATTTCGGTGTTCTCCTTTTTGACGTTTGGCTGTCGGCGCGTATCCGCCTAGAAACTCATCAGACGCGAGATGATGAACCTCTGGATTTCGGACGTCCCGCCGCCTATCTGGGCGAGCTTGGCGTCCCGAAGCATCTTTTCGATCGGATAGTCGTGGATGTACCCGTATCCGCCGAAAATCTGCACCGCCTCGGAAGCGGCCTTCATTCCCCAGTCGCCCATGAAGGCCTTTGCGATTGACGTATGCATATGGTTGAGCGGAAGTCCGGCGTCCTTGTCGAAGGCGACACGGTAGACGGCCATGCGCGAGGCCTCCATAATGACCTTGATATCGGCAAGCTTGTGCTGTATCGCCTGGAAGCTTTTTATCGGCTTCCCGAACTGAACGCGGTCGGTCGCGTACTGGCCGCACTGCTCAAGCGCGAACATGAGGCCTCCGACGAACGGCGCGAGAAGCGCGCTGCGGTCCCACGAAAGGGTCTCGTGAGTGTAGGCGAATCCCATGCCGACTTCGCCCAGCACGTTCTCCTCGGGGACCTCACAGTCCTCGAGAAAAACTTCCGAGGTAGCTGACGCGCGCACACCCATCTTGTGAAAGGGCTTGCCCGTTGAGAATCCCTTGAAGTCCTTCTCCACTATGAACGCGGTAATTCCCTGATGCTGTTTGGCCTTGTCGACCGTGGCGTACACGACGCACAGGTTGCATACCGGCGCGTTGGTGATGAACGTCTTGGTTCCGTTGAGAACCCACCGGTCGCCCTTCCTTACGGCGGTCGTCTGTATTGATGCGGCGTCCGAACCGGCACCTGGTTCGGTGAGCCCCATGCACCCTATCCATTCACCCGTGGCCAGCTTCGGAACGTATTTTTTCCGCTGGGCCTCGTTGCCGTGCTTGTACAGGGTGTCGGTGCACAGGTAGGTGTGAGCACCGAGGGCGAGCAGGTGACCGCTGTCCACACCCGCATGCCCGAGCGCCTCGGCCGCGAGACAGCAGGTGACCACGTCGGCTCCGGAGCCGTTATACTCCTCGGGAAACGGAAGACCCAACAGGCCCATCGCCCCCAGCTTCCCCCAGACCTCGTGGCTGAACTCGGCCTTCAGGTCGGCCTCCTCGCAGAGAGGATAAATTTCGTTCTTTGCGTACTTGTAGATGGTCTCCCTGAACATCAGCTGTTCTTCGGTGAATCCGAATTCCATAATCGCCTCCTGAAATTTTACGGGCATCGGGCCCGTTATTGCTGTTTCACTATCATTTTCGCTATCTGCTCGCGCGTCTTTTCGGCGTAGTGCGGATAATCGAACGCGCCGTTGTCGATTATGTACTGTATAATGGTCCCCTGAATGAGCGATATAATGAGGGTAGCGGTGTACATCACGTCCATTTCGATAAAAAGGCCCGCCTCGAGCCCCTCGCGCAATATGGCGGCGCACTCGTCACGGTAACTCTTGAAGAGCTTCACGTTGGCAAGCCGCATCCTGTTGTTGTGGTTAACCTGGGTCCAGAAATCAATGAGCACGTAGAAGTATTCTTTTTCCTTCTCCACCAGCCCGAAGGCCTGGTCGATGTAGGCCATCAGTTTGTCAAGCGGCGTCACGCAATTCTGAAATTCCCTGTTCAGATAGTCTCGAATGTTCTGGTTCATTTCCTTTAACAAGTTCAAAAGCAGGTCCTGTTTGTCCTTGAAGTAATAATGAACCAGCCCTGCCGAAAGTCCCGCTTCTTTTGCGATGTCCTTAATCGTGAAATTGTAGTATCCCTTCCGGCTGACGACCTTGTAGGTGGCCTTGGTCAGCTGCGCCCGGCGCATCGCGCTGATATCGTTGATTCTTTTCTCTTCCATACCGCTTCCAAAATTTTTACTGGATGACCAATCAACCTATGGTCCTATTTTTTCATCGTTTCAACGCTCCGAAAGACACCGTAAAAAGTTCTCCATATCTACAGTATCCTGATTCCGCATGAATTGATAAGCGATGATTGCGCGCTCATCTCATCGACTCCCAGCCACCTGTTGAATACGCGCTCGGGAAGCACTTTTTTCTGGTACTCGTCCTCTTCACCGGGCGTGGTTCCGCCCATTATGATCCGAAAGTCGCCGGGATCGTACAGAAGCGCGGGCTCCAGAACGATAAAGCTGATATCGTCATATTCCTTTCTTCCCTCTTTCTCCAGCGCCTCATGCATGATCGCCTTTACGCGCCCGGGGATACGTCCGATGGACTCCCTCAGCGCGGTTACGGAAAGCAGGTCCGCGAGCTCGTGCCCGGCGAAACGCGCCACATCGACAAGCCCGTCGGAACAGAGTATTATTCTGCATTCTCTTCTTCCCAGATCCACCTCCGTTACTCCGGCAACGGTTGTACTCCTGCCCGCAAAATCCATGTTCACCGCGGTGCGGAAGATGATTTCTCCGGTATGACGATCGATGACGAAGACCATGCTGTCGCCGCCGTGAATAACCGTCAGTTTTGCGCCTCCCGCCTGTCCCGACAGCGCGGCACAGCTGAACGTTGCCTTGTGCTGGTATCGCTGCCCCGCGTACACGGCGTTGGCGAGCGCCCGCCATTCGTCCGCCCCCTCTGGCGCCCCGCGCTCCTTTACCGCCGCGAACAGGCGCTCGAGCAGAAGGCGCGAGGCGCGCGCGTACCGCTCTGCCCCGTCCGAGAGCGCGAATACGCGGTTCCTGAAATCCAGAAGCAGGCAGTCCCCGTTACCGTACCCGCTGCGTATCTTGTCCGAGCCGGTGAGGACCATCGCGCATGCCGCCTCGCCCTTCACCAGGGTCCTTTCAGCCGCGTTAATCATGATCGCATCCGTCAATCTATCACCCTGAAATACAGGATATCCCTTATCGTTCCTTTGCGCTCGTCCGCGAACACCGCCTCGACCCTCGCGCCCAACCTGATCTTCTTCTCGTCTTCGATATCGATATAGTGCTGGAAGAGCGTATCCGCTCCGTCCAGTTTGATGAATCCGTAGCCGTAGGGCACCGGTTTTTGATGTCCCGTCTCCGGGTCGATGAAGGCGAAGCGCAGGATGGTGTATGTCCCGATAACCCCGCGGGAGCCGAGCTCGACGAATTCATTCAGCTCCTCGAAGCACGGGCCGCAGACGCCCCGCGGCGGAACGTAAACCTTTTTGCACTTCGGGCACCGCACTCCGAGCAGCTTTTTGTTGTCGCGCAGTTCGGCGAAGAATTTGGAACCATGCATGCCCACCGCATAGTCGAAGGGCTGCGCGGCCTCGCCTGATTCGATGACTATGTATTCCTTTTCCGCCATTTCAGCCCCCCAGTCAGTTCGGTTTTTTCTTTCCGTGAAGGATCATGTCCGTCCACCAGCACCCGCCGAAGCCGGTGCTCACGGCGAAATTGACATCCGGAACCTGCCGCCCTTCGGCCCTTCCCATCACCTGCATGGCGGCCTCCGCACAGCGGATCAGTCCCGTCGCTCCTATAGGGTTGCACGATATAACGCCTCCCGAGGGATTGATGGGAAGCTCTCCGCCCATGTCGGTCGCGCCGCTCCATATAAACTCGGCCCCTTTACCGGGCTCGACGATCCCCATGTCCTCGATCCAGATGATGCCCGCGAAGGAATACGGCTGGTAGAGTTCGATGACGTTGATCTGTTTTCTCGGCTCTTTTATTCCCGCCTTCCTGAAGATTTCCGTGGCGGTCCGTTTCATGCTCGTCAGCCTGCCGTAATCGGCATCGCCCAGATAGGCGTACGAATGGCGGTTGCCGGTGCCCCAAATCCAGTCGGGGGTTGCGCAGATCTTCTCCGCGCTGTCCTCGCTCGCCATTATCACGGCGCAGGCGCCGTCGGTTCTCGGGCAGACATCCAGCAGATGAATCGGATCGGCGAGCATCGGCGAGGCAAGCACCTCCTCGAGCGTCACCTCCTTGCGAAGCTGAGCGTGCGGGTTATTCAGCGCGTGCTTTCTGTCGCGCACCGAAACCCTCGCCCCGTCCCTGTCGGTCGCCCCGTAGCGGGCCATATACGCCTGCGCCTCGGCGGCAAGCCCGGAGATGGCCCCGGCGAACACCAGTCTGTCCCACACCGGATCGAACGCGGTGGTGATGGCGCCCGATGTATCCGACTCGGAGTTCTTCTCCCAGCCGATGACGAGCACCTTGTCGAATGCCCCGGAAGCAACCATGTGGTATCCGCCGATTGCGATGGTGCACCCGGTGGTCCCGCCGGTCGTGATTTTTATAA
>CAZEAH010000217.1:0-5915 GCA_964510075.1 uncultured Leptospirales bacterium
CATCGCGCGCGAAGAGGGTGGACGGGGGCGTATCGGCGGCGCATGCCTCGATAGTGGGGGAGAAGTGCGCGCACAGCTCGTTCCAGACGGCCGCGCGCCGGGACCTGTCGTCGCGGCGCGCGGAGTAGCCGGCATCGAGCCGCTTCAGAAAATCATCCACGGCCCTGTTTTTTCGAGAGCATCGCCTCGACCTTGAGCGGCAGTCCGTATATGTTGAGGAACCCGCTCGCGTCGCGCTGGTCGTAGAGCGCGCTGTGGTCGAAGCTCGCGATATTCGGCTCGTAGAGCGTTACGGCGGACTTACGGCCGACCGCCATACAGCTTCCCTTGTACAGCTTGACGCGCACCGTGCCGGTCACGTTCCTCTGGGTCTCGTCGATGAACGCGTCGAGCGCCATCCTCTTCCGGGCGAACCAGAGTCCGTAATATACAAGGCGGGCGTACTCGAGCGCGAGCTCATCCTTAAGATGCTGGGTGTCGCGGTCGAGCGTGATGGCCTCGAGGTCGCGGTGGGCGACGTGCAGCACCGTGCCGGCAGGGGTCTCGTAGACGCCCCGCGACTTGATTCCCACCAGCCGGTTCTCGACGATATCGATGCGGCCGACCCCGTTCTCGCCGGCGATTTTGTTGAGCCTTCGCATCAGCTCCACCCCTCCCAGCCTCTCGCCGTTGAGGGCGACCGGGATGCCCCGCTCGAAGTCGATCTCGAGATAGGTCGGTTTGTCGGGCGCCTTTTCGGGTGACTTCGTCAGTATGAACATACTCTCGTCGGGCTCCCGGTAGGGGTCTTCCAGTATTCCCCCCTCGTACGAGATGTGCATGATGTTGCGGTCCATGCTGTAGGGCTTGTCCTTGCTCACCGGAACCGGGATGCCGTGCTTCTCGGCGTAATCGAAGAGCAGGGAGCGCGAATGCAGGTCCCATATCCTCCACGGGGCGATGATGGACAGCTCCGGCGCCAGCGCCTTGAAGGTCAGTTCGAAGCGCACCTGGTCGTTGCCCTTGCCGGTCGCTCCGTGGCAGACGGCGTCGGCCCCTTCCTTCAGCGCTATCTCTACCTGTTTCTGCGCGATGATGGGCCGCGCGAGGGATGTGCCGAGGAGATACCGGTTTTCGTATATGGCGTTCGCGCGGATGGCCCGGAAAACATATTCCCGTACGAACTCCTCGCGAAGGTCTTCGATATAGCATTTGCTGGCCCCGGTCTTTACCGCCTTTTCCTCGAGCCCGTCGAGTTCTTCCTCCTGCCCCACGTCGGCGGCGAAACAGACGACCTCGCAGCCGTAGGTCTCGATGAGCCAGCGCACGATTACGGATGTATCGAGTCCACCGGAGTAGGCGAGCACGACTTTTTTTACGTTCATGGCATTCTCCCGCTATATGGTATGGGGGCCGCGCGAAGGCGGGCCCCTTATTTTCTACTCTGTTCCCCCGACGCACTCACTTCATCAGGGCGCACATCAGGGCCTTTTGCACATGCAGCCTGTTTTCGGCCTGGTCGAAAACGATCGAGCATTCGGAGTCGATGACGTCGTCGTCGATCTCCTCGCCCCGGTGCGCGGGAAGGCAGTGCATCACCGCGCACCTGTCTGAGCACTTCCGCAACACCTTCCGGGTGATCTTATACGAGGAGAAGGCCTTCCTGCGCCGGGCGGCCTCCTTTTCCATTCCCATGCTGGTCCATACGTCGGTATACAGGTAGTGCGCCCCCTCGACGGCCAGGTTGATGTCGGTGGTCACGGTCACTTTCGACCCGGTCCCGGACGATATCCCGAACGCTATTTCGCTCACCCGGCCGTCGGGCTGATAGCCCCTGGGGCAGGCGACCGAAATATCCATGCCGAGCATCGCGGCGCCGATGAGGAGCGAATGAGCCATGTTGTTTCCGTCGCCCACATAGGCGAGCTTTATCCTCTCGAGCTTTTTTTCGCGTTCGTAGATTGTAAAGAAATCCGCCAGCGCCTGGCACGGGTGGTAGGCGTCGCTCAGGCCGTTGATTACGGGCACCGTCGCGGTCCTTGCCAGCTCCTCCACCTTGGAATGAAGATCGGTGCGTATCATGATGCCGTCCACATACCGCGACAGGACGCGCGCCGTATCGGCCACCGTTTCGCCCCGGCCGAGCTGGATGTCGTCCCTGCTGAGAAAGAGCGCGCAGCCGCCCAGCTGGAACATCCCGGCCTCGAAGGACACGCGCGTGCGCGTGGAGTTCTTCTCGAATATCATGGCCAGCGTCTTACCCTCCAGCACGGGAGTACGCCTGCCCGCGGCCAGGTCCTTCTTGAGACGTGCCGAGAGATCGAAGATGTCGAGGATTTCGCGCGCGGTGAGGTCGGTGAGGGTGACAAGATCCTTGGTGGCGAGTTTCGGTATCTTCACGATGAGGCCTCGTTATGGAATATGGTTTCGAGGATCTTCATGCCCTCGCGCGCGGTCTTTACGGTAATTGTGAGCGGGGGCATGATCCGTATCACCTTTTCGGCGGTGCAGTTGACGATGAGCCCGGCGTCGAGCGCCTTCCTGACGATATCCATCCCCGGGATGGAGAGCTCGACGCCAATGTGCAGTCCGAGACCGCGGACCTCGCGGACCAGTGAGGGATACGTTTCTTTCAGCGAGCGCAGTCGGTCGAAGATGAACCCGGAAACGGTCGTGATGTTTTTCGTAAGAGCGGGCTTTTGGAGTTCCTTGAGGATAAACTCCGCGGCGGCACACGCGAGGTGGTTCCCGCCGAAGGTGGTGCCGTGGACGCCCTTTCCGAACAGCGGAGCCAGATCGCTGCGCGCGTGAATGGCCCCCACGGGCACCCCGCCGCCGAGCCCCTTGGCGAGCGTGATGATGTCGGGTTTAATGCCGAAGTGCTGGTAGGCGAAGGCCCGGCCGGTGCGTCCAACGCCGGTCTGCACCTCGTCGATGATAAGGAGAACGCCGCGCGCGGCGCAGAGCTCCGAAAGCTTCCTAATGAATTCCCTGTCGGCGATGCGGATTCCGCCCTCGCCCTGGACGAGCTCGGTGATGACGGCGCATACGCGGTCGCTGCGTTCGATCAGGCGCGTAACGGCCTGTATGTCGTTGAACGGCAGATAGGTAAAACCGGGTACGATCGGCCCGAATCCTTTCCGTATTTTTTCCTGGGCGGTGGCCGACATGCCGCCGAAGGTGCGGCCGTGGAAGGACCCCTCGAACGAGATGATCTCGTACCGCTCGGGCGAGATGGACTGGCCGTGCGCGCGGGCCAGTTTGAGGGCCGCCTCGTTTGCCTCGGTACCGCTGTTTACGAAGAGGGTCTTTCCGGGAAACGAAAGCTCGCTGACAAGCTTTCCGGCGGCGGCCTGCTCGCGGTTATAAAACCAGTTTGACGAATGTATGGGGCGTTCCATCTGCGCCTGAAGCCTCTTTACGAAGCCCGGGTGGGCGTGCCCCAGGGTGCTCACCGCGATGCCGGCGAAGAAATCGATGTACCGGCGCCCGTCCTGGTCGTAGAGAGTCGACCCCTCACCGCCGACAAAACACGCCGGAAGGCGGTCGCCGTAGTTCTGGAAGAGATAGTTCCGGTCGCTGTCCATTATTTCCCTGAGCCTTTTTGAAGTCATAGCCGTATCCCGAGACCGCATAAAATAAAAAACGTCGGGGGCGAAACCCCGATCGTGTGCATCAGAATCGGACATTCTTCCTTTATGTCAATTAAAAAAAGGGCGGGGAGGTCCTACAGGCGGTAGCCGGCGCTGAAATACAGGCGCGTGAAATCCATGCCCCGGTCGGAGAGAAACAGATGGTGCCAGGCGATGCCCGCTCCGAGCTCGATCCGGGAGAAGAAGAACAGCGCTCCGGCCGAGAGCTGGATGGAGGGGTCATACGAGCGCCTGGACTCGATTATTTCGGGAGGTCCATTGATTTCGGCCCCGGGTATTTCGACGAGCGAGACGGCAAGGCCCGCTCCCGCGCCGGCCGTGAGGGCGAAAATACTCTCCATCCGATAGAGGTACATGCCGCTCAGGGAAAAGGAGCGAAGGGTGTATATCGAGTACACCGGTTCGCCGGTGTCGCGCGTGTCGGCGGTCAGATAGTCGTACTGCAGGGAGAGTGCCATGTCGCGAAGAACGGGGAGTCCTTTCGCCGTGTCCGATTTCGCGAGGTCGTAGCGGATGTAGAGGGAGGAGCTCTCCGATTTGTTTTCGTAGACATCTCCCCATGGCCCGTACATTTCGACCGTTCCGAGGGAAACGCCGAAACTCCAACCGCTTAACGCGCGGTAGAAGGGCAGATACGGCGACGAGGCCTGCCTGGCCAGCCTTTCGGCGACTCCCTTCTGAAGCTCGGTGTTGATTTTTTCCGAAATGCGGTCTATTATTACCAGGAGCATCGCGCCGAGCTCTTCGCTGGTATCGTGTATGTCCCTGATCTTCTGCTCGTGAACGTCGAAAACCTGCGTCTTTATAAAGATCGTTCTTTTTTCGACGTAGTAGGATCCGGTGACGACGAAATCGGCGCTGAATTCCTTTCCGCGCTCGGCCAGCAGTCGTATCCTGTTTTTATAGACGTCTTCGGGGGCCTTCGGGTCTACATACTCGAAGACGACAGGGAACGAACGGACATCGTACTTCTTCGAGCGCTTGAGCTCGGTCGAGATCGAATCGGGGATGATGTACGAATAATAGCCGAACTCGGACGCGGCCCCCGTGTTCTGGAAATTATACAGGATAACCCTGCCTTCGGGGTATTCGGTCTTTGTCGTCTGAGCAGACGCCTGCCCGGGCGCAAACAGCGCGACGAGGCATACCATCATCGCCGAATACCACGCCACAAACGCCGCCGGACCGGGAGCCCGCCGTCTGATGTCCGCTTCGATGACCATGAACCGTTTCATTATTCCAGTATACCCTTATTGTCGACCAGAAATTGCATTTCGTCAAGAATGAAATACGCCTCAGGTGGTATATTCGGCGTTAATCTTTACGTAGTCGTAGGACAGGTCCGTGGTGAAATATTCCGCCTCGGCCTCTCCGAGCCCGAGATCCACGGTGATCACCAGGTCCTTCTTCGCGAGCCTGGAGGCCATCTCGTCGCGGGCGAAGGGTACCGGGGTACCCCTGTCAAGGAGAACAGCGCCGTCGATCGTTATCGAAAGGCGCTTCTCCTCGACCCTTGCCCCCGAATATCCTGCCGCGCAGGCGATTCTTCCCCAGTTCGGATCGTTGCCGAAAAGCGCCGTCTTCACCAGAAGCGACTGCGCGACGGCGCGCGCCGCGAGCCGCGCGTCTTCCGCGTTTGCGGCCCCGCGCACCAGCACGCGCACGAACTTTGTCGCCCCCTCTCCGTCGCGCACAAGCATCTCCGCGAGTTTTGTCAGCACCGCCAGCAGCGCCTCCTCGAAGGCCGCCAGGGCCGGCGCGTCCGACAGGGGCGCGGGCGACGCCGGGCAGAGGAGGATGGCGGTGTCATTCGTCGACATGTCTCCGTCTATCGTTATCGCGTTGAGGCTCTTCGCTATGCAGCGCCGGAATACGGCATCGAGATCGCTCTTCGAAAGCGGTATGTCAGTGAGAAGAAAGGCGAGCAGGGTCGCCATGTTCGGGGCCATCATCCCGGCCCCCTTCGCCGTTCCCGCAACGGTGTACGATCTGCTCCCGGCCGTAAATCGAACCGCGCATTCCTTCGCGAAAGTGTCGGTGGTCATGATGGCCCTGGCAACCATTCCGCCTTTTGCCGGCGAGGCCCCCTCGACGAGCGACGGCAGGCTTTTCAGCATCTTCTCGGCGGGAAGCTGAACGCCGATAACGCCGGTGGACGCCATCAGGATGGAGGCCTCGGGAGCGCCGATGAGGCGCGCCGTCTCGCCGGTGAGGGCGAGTGCGTTGGCGTATCCCTGGTCGCCCGTGCACGCGTTCGCGTTCGTGGCGTTTATCAGTATGCCG
>CAZEAH010000218.1:0-5894 GCA_964510075.1 uncultured Leptospirales bacterium
ACCAGGTAGAGGTACTTGGTGCTCATGTCGGTCGGGAAGATGCTGAGCAGTACGTAGCGGACGGGCGCGTTGTCGAAGGACTGGTAGTCGATCCCCTCGGTGGAGACGCCGAGGATGGAGATGAAGCTGTTCACCGAATCGGTCCTGGCATGCGGGATCGCGAGCCCGGCGCCGACACCGGTGTTTTCGAGCGATTCGCGGTGTATCACCTGGGCGTAGTACCGGTCCGAATGCTCGATTTTGCCGAGCTTTTCGAGGCGCTGCAGCATCTCTTTTATGACCATCTGCTTTTCGGTGTTTTTTAAGAAGAACACCTGTGTTTTATCGAGATAGTTTTCCAGAATCATTGGTCCGTTTGCCTCCATCGATGAACTCAGTCTATCACTAAAAACGAATCCGCACAATACGTCTCGACGCTCCGGCTTCTGCGGCGCGGGGAGACGCACCGTCAATCAATCAAGACGCGGCGTTTCACTCTCTCGGGTTTCCCGTTTTGCGTGAAGTGCGGGGTTGTCCGTCCGCCCTTTTCCGGTGCGGCCGATGTGCGCGAGCGTAACGGCAGGACGGCTGTATGGCGGGATTTCTCTCTTCCGGTCAACGTCCGCGGTTTATGACACTCACTCTCCATCAGAGAGATGCTCTCCCTATGCGATACGAAAATGGTACTTCAAGCTTCGGGGCGAGAGGATTTGAACCTCCGACCCCATGACCCCCAGTCATGTGCGCTAACCGGACTGCGCTACGCCCCGTGCTTTGAAAGCGACCAAAGTATACTTTCGAGCTTTCGAGTGTAAACAAAAATATTGCGCACGGGCGTAAAAAATAAAAATGAGACGCGATATGGGTCGTGCACCGGGGCGTGTCGCTTCATTTGAATACCGATCCCGCCTCGCGATACCACAGCACGAAATCGAGGTGCGCCAGAGGAATGCGGACCTTCCGCGCGAACGCCCGCATCGCGGCCTCGATCTCGAGATAGCGTTTCGCGGTGAGAGAAGTGGGTATGCGCGGGATGACGCCGAGGGCGGCCAGGTTTTTAAGCACGTGCCGGTCCAGGATGGCGAGGTCCTCCCCGAAACCCGTGTTGCGGAGGAAATGGCTCGCCTCCTTCCAGCTCATGCCGCGCACGTTTTCGACCAGGAAGCGCCTGCGCTCGACCGGATTGTCGATAGGGGAGAGGACGCTTTTAATCCGCATGGTTCCATCGACCGTAAAGAATTCGCGGGCGCGAACGAGATTGCGGGCCTTGTTGTTTCGAAAACGGACGGTGTTGATGTGTCCGCTGATTTCGTCGGAACACCCGCGGAATATGAGGTCTTTCGACTTCAGGCTCTCGACCGCGTCCCAGCATCGGTAGGCGGATGACTGCGGCGTGAAGAGGCAGAATACCAGCTCGCAGAAGATGTCCTCGTCGCTTCCTTCGCGCCAGACAGTTTTGAAATTCTCGAGCCGGCGCTCCACATCTGATCGAATGGCGCGATGGATCGAGCGGAGATCGGCGAGT
This sequence comes from uncultured Leptospirales bacterium, assembly GCA_964510075.1. Classification (GTDB taxonomy): domain Bacteria; phylum Spirochaetota; class UBA4802; order UBA4802; family UBA5368; genus MVZN01. The sequence continues at coordinate 1,505 of CAZEAH010000218.1, forward strand.
AAATCGTTCGATGTAGGATACATGGACGTCGCGGGGAGGGCTACCGCCCCTGTTCGATGACCACGCGAAAGCCGATGCTGCTGAAACGGTTCTCGGGGGCTTCGCCGGCGCGCGCGGCGGAGCGCAGTTCTGACGGACCGCTCGTCCAGGCGCCCCCGCGAATAACGCGTTCGGTGCCATCGGCCGGTCCGCGTGGATTTCTGGCAGGAGCTGTCGCGTAATAATCGGAGGCGTACCAGTCCATGCACCATTCGAATACGTTGCCGCTCATGTCGTACAGGCCCAGGGCGTTCGGGTCGCGCCGTGCGCATGTCTGGGTTTCGCCTGTCGAGTTCTGTTCGTACCAGCAATAGCCGAGGTCGAGATCGTCGCCCCAGTAATACCTGGTTTTAGTTCCGGCACGGCAGGCGTACTCCCACTCGGCTTCGTACGGCAGGCGGGCCTTCACTCCGTAGCGGGCGTTGAAGCGCCGACAGAATTCCATCGCCTCGTCCCAGGTCACCTTTTCCACCGGCAGGTTTTCTCCTACGAAGTAACTCGGGCTGTCGTTCATGATCGCCTTGAACTGCTCCTGGGTGACTTCGTGCAGTCCGATAGCGAAACCGTCAACGTACACACGCCGCTGGGGGCGTTCGCGGTCGTCTCCCTCCCCGTCGGGAGATCCCATCAGGAATTCGCCGCCGCGAACGAACACGAACGACATCCCGCCTATCACCCGGACTTCACCCTGGGCCATCGCCGTTTCGGTTTTGCGAGGTCCCCTGCCGCGGTAAACGGGCATGCCGGGTTTTAACGATCCGATGGAGCCTTTTGTGACACGGCATTTCCCCATGGTCTGCATCGGGTAGTACACGTCGAGGATTACGATACCCTGGTCGGTCTCCACGTATACCGGGACACCCAGGGTAAGGTTTTCTCCGATTTTTCCGGAGATGATGACATCCGTGCCCTGTATCCTGTGCACGCGCGCCACCGGCGCGGCCTGGGTGTACCCCTCGTTACCCGCTAGCAGCAGCATTGTGAAAAGCGCCGGGATGGCGACGGCTGAAGCGATGGTTCCTCTCATTTCGGTCTTCCTCTTGGTATATGCCGCATATTACATCTTAAACTCGATCTTCGCTTCCTCGGTTGAAAGCGAATCGGGGAATTTCTCTACAAGCGTGCGCACGATGGATACGGCCTTTTCCTCCCGGCCCATCGCGCGATAGGTGCGGGCCAGCCCCAGGTAAGCCTCCGCGCGCGTCATCGCGTCGGGGTATCGAGCGATGAGGGCCTCGAAGCAGGCGACGGCCTCGTCGTTTCGTTTGAGGTAGAATTGCAGTATGTGTCCCTTTCGGTAATACGCCATGTTGGCCGCCTCCGAATCCGCGTAGCGGTCGATGAATTCCTGGTATTTGCCGAGCGCCGCTTCCCAGTCGTTCTTCTGCTCGAAAGCGAATGCCTCCTGGAGCAGGCGCTGGCTGATGCGTTCCATCCTGAGCGTCAGCGCGGTCGTTTTCGCCGGAATCACATCGATTTCCCCCGAGCCGGGTTCGTGCTCCGCGATGGAAGCCCTCACCGTATGCCGCCCGGTTTTAAGGGTGATGGTGAGCGGAGACCTGCCGGCGCTCTCTCCGTCGATGAAGATTTCGGCCCCGGAGGGGGTCGTGCTGATGGAGACCGTGCCCGTACGCTTGTTGATGGCGTCGGCCGTTTCGCGCGCGATCCGCCGCGCCAGGCCCCTCAGCGCGTCGGGGCCCGCCACCTCGGCGTATCCGGAATGCACGGTACGGCCGCTCTCGGTGCCCGTAACGCGATAGGCGACGCTGACGATGTCGCTGAACACGCGGATTTCTCCCTCGAGCTTGTAGGCGATGCCGCGCACCCTGAAATAGTCCGCGGAGCCGTCGTTCTCGATGACACCGGACATCTCGAGCGCCTTTTCGTTGATGACCGATTTGAGGTGCGTGCGCTCGATCACCGCGATGTCGCCGAGCGCGCCGAGCTCGCTGTTGAGGATTTCGGCGAAGGGCCCGCTGATGCCGGCCTGGTAGGCCGCGGGATTGGAATCGCCGAAGCGGAACACCGATATCGTCGGACTTTCTTTAACCGCCGTCTCGCGCGCCGCGATGTTCTCGCCCGTCAGCGTGATGTCGGTGTCGCGGCCGATATACGAGCAGGCGGATTCGACGCTGTAGGTGCCGCAGCCCGACGAGTGTATAATGGTCCATGTGTCGATGTTGACGGAGCGCGCGTCGACCTCGTACCGGCCCCCCAGCAGGGCGACGGAACCGACGGTCAGGTGGGTGATTTTAAGGCCTTTGCCGGCCGACTCCACCTGTCCGGTGTCCTTAAGGCCCGCCTGGGCGAGGGTGAGGTTCTCGAGGAACGAAGCGATCTCGCCGCTTTTTCTGAGAGCGAAGTGAGGGGAGGCGCTCATCGACTGTTCGACCAGTCGGGCGGCCGACTCCCCCAGTTTGGAGTCGTCGGCCCCGGCGTTCAGGTTTTCGAACGGAGCGACGGCGAAGCGCACGGCGTCATCCCGGGTGAGAGCCGCGCCGGCAAGCATTAACGAAAGGCCGATCACTGCCGCATACGCTTTCGGTTTCATCAGCGGCCTCCCTGTTTTCCGAGGTTTGCGATCCAGAGCCTGACGGCGTTGCGATCGGGAGCGCCGGGTGCTTTTTCCAGATACCTGGCGTAGTATTCGCGCGCGCGGGTGGGGTTATTCAGCTTGAGTTCGTAGATAATGCCGAGGTTCTTGTACGCCGCGCTGAAGTCGGGTCGCAGTTCGATTACTTTGAGCAGCGCCTTTTCCGCGTCCGACGGCCGGTTGAGCTGGAACTGGATGACCCCCATATTGTTGAAGGTCTGGAAATTGCGAGGATCGAGGCGGGCCGCGGCTTCGTATTCGGCGAGGGCCTCCGAATATTTCCTGCGCTTGTAGTGCACGTTCCCCAGTTCGAAACAGGCGTCGGCCAGGCGGCCGTCGAGCTCCAGCGCCTTTCGAAGCTCGGCTTCGGCGTCATCGATCCGGCCGGCGGCAAGATAGGATTTTCCGAGCAGATAATATGCGCGGGCCTGGTTCGGATAATACTTGATGGATTCGCGCGCGGAACGAATAGCGTTTGCCGTGTCGCCCTTGTCGGACTCGATTTCCGATATTTTCTGGTATATCTCCGACCGCTCGAAATCGTCCTTTGCCGCCGGAACGGATTCCTTCAGTTTTCTCAGCTCGCGGTTGATGGGGGCCTTTTCGGACAGCTTAGTGCTCTTTTCCAGAAGCGCCGCATCATCCCTGGAGCAATGTATAAAGGCCAATGCCAGAACGAATGGGATGATAAGGAGGCATCCGCGCCTGTCGCTTTGTTCATTCATATAGTAGCCGCCTTCAGTGTATTCATTGAAGATATTGATCATATCGGAATTCCGAGGGTGTATTGCGCACCGCCGGTGTTACGGCACCGCATCGCGTCTATTAAACAGGGAAACGCAACAATGTCAACATTATTCCCTTACAGTTGGCGGTATGTCTCGAAGCGCGTTGTGCGGAAGATGAGCCGGAGCGCTCCGGGGAAAAATAAAAACCCGCCGGAGGGCGGGTTTTTATTTTTGATCGAACGGTTTTACCGGGCCTTGGTGTTGATGGCGGTGCCTTCGACCTCAAAGATCACCCAGAAACCATAAACCTTCTGATAGACAACGCCGTCGATCAGCGCATCGGCGCCGGGCTCCTGCTGGATGGCCCTGTCAAGAGCTTCCTTGAGGTTCGGGGGGCCAAGGGACACGCACTTGCCGTCGGAGCCCTTTACGCGCTTGCCGACCTTTCCCTTAACATCGGTGTTTTTGGAGCTTATCACCGTGAAGTCGACCATACGATACGTACACGCGCTGAAAGAAAAAGCGACAATCAGCAGCACGACGAGGACGAGAAACTTTTTCATCCGAGAATACCTCCTGAGTTAATGATACTGCGTACTTCACTATCAACCTTCGCTGACAATCGGCCGAAGGGGGATAATCAAACTGGATTGTGTGTACGGTGATGGATTGTACGCTCTTTCTGGACAGAAGTGTAAATAATTCGGTTCAAATGTCAAGAATTTATTAAACCGGTATAAAGAACCGGCAGGGCATCATGGGGAACGGCATAGTCAAATATCTCCGGGCCCCGTAGAGTAAAACAGACAATGCTGCCGACGTCAGCAACAGGCAATCAGTCTTTTAAAGGGCGTTGAAGATATATAAAATTAAAAACCCGCCGGAGGGCGGGTTTTTAATTTTGATCGAACGGTTTTACCGGGCCTTGGTGTTGATGGCGGTACCTTCGATCTCATATACCTGCCAGAAGACATAAGACTTGTTGCAAATCTGAAAAAGTGCTATTAATTTTTTTGATTAAAATGATAGT
>CAZEAH010000219.1:0-5871 GCA_964510075.1 uncultured Leptospirales bacterium
GCTTATCGGTGTCGAAGGGCTTGACCAGATAATCGTAGGCACCCAGCTTCATCGATGTGATGGCGGTATCTATATCGTTGGACGCGGTTATAACGACAACCGCGACCTTCATCTTATCCTCGTAGATCCTCTTCAGTACGTCGAGACCGCCCATACCGGGAAGGCGAAGGTCGAGTATAAGTATCTCGTGCCCTACTTTTTTCAGGCGATCGAGAACCGTATCGCCCCGGTCGACCGTGTCGACGTCGAAATAGTCTTTCAGCAGGTCAGAAAGTAGATCGCGAATGCCCTGTTCGTCATCGGCGACGAGAATCCGGTAAGTGCTTTCCATCAGAGCCATATCCTGAATCCATTCCTGGAGTCTCCACCCGTTGCCAGCGGCGTGATGTCCCAGCCGCAGGCCCGTGCAATGAAAAACGCCTCATACGGTTCGGTCCCTTTTAGATAATACTTTTTCATCGCGAACGGCAAATAAAATTCGGGTTCGGAAAGCTCGGGCATGTCCACTCCCTCGAAGCATATGTCGATTACGGCTCGCCCTCCCGACGCGGACATACCGAGCGTGCATCGGGCCCCCGGTAGCCCGCTCCAGTCGAAACCCCTTACGAGAAGATTGACCATCTCTAACAGGGCGCCCCTGTCTCCCGCGACCGGACAGACGTCGGGAATCGTGCCCATTGCCACGCGCACCTCTGTCGGAAAGGATGAGAGCTCCTCCCTCAGCGTTTCGGCCGCATCAAACCCGGCGTGTACCGGCGTGCGCGGCGCGAATGCAGTGTACAGGTCCTGGAGCATCCGGTCTATGCGGTCTACCTGCTCCTGTATCATCCTGTGGGATTTTTCAACCGACGCGGGATCGCCCGATTTGAGGGCCAGAAGCTGAGCGTATCCCTTGATGGTGGTAAGCGGATTCTTGAGCTCGTGACTCAGGTTGCGGACAAGACGTTCGATCAGGCGTGCCGCTTCTTCGCTCTTCACGTTGCATCACCGGAATTCGATCGATTCCGCGTCGGCCCACAGCCTTTCGAGCTGGTAGTACTCCCTCATCTCGCGCGTAAAAATATGCACAACGATCTCGTGATAGTCCAGCGCTATCCACGGTGAATCGAGATGCGCCTTCGACCGTTCGGGAAAACCTTCCGCCCTGAAAAAGTTCTGCACCTCCCTTGCCAGAGCCCTGCCGTGAATGAGCGAATTCGCCGTGGCGATCACGAAATAATCGAGATAGCTATTTATCTTCGAGAGATCGATGAGCAGAACGTCATCGGCCTTTTTCCCGTCGATAAGCCGTGCGGCGGCCCTGGCAACCTCCAGAATGGCGTCGTCGGTTATCGTCTTTCTTGCCTTCACTTTACGTAGTCCTTGCCGATGATGATGAGCGCGCTGTTGAGCTGTGAGCTGTCAATTATATGATACACCCTGTCCACCCCCAGTATTTCCGCGACGCGCATGGCGTAGTCAGTGTCCGCCCGCTGGTTGATGATGATGGTCTGGTCGAAAAAAGGATACGGAGAGGTGCCGAACTCGACCACGGTGAGCCCCTCGCGCATAAGGATATTCCGCATTTTCTTGGCGAGTCCCGGCACGTTCGTTCCGTTCAGTATCTTGACCTTGACGGACTGGTCGCTCTTTTCATCCAGCACCATCGAGCGGAGAAACTCGTTCTCGTAGAGCTTGTAGGAGATGTCGTCGATCACATAATCGCCCTTTTCGTCGAGCCCTCCCGGAACCAGCGTACTGATTATCCCGGAATCGTCGTAAAAAAACTTGAGGAGCGACAGAATCTCCTGGTCCAGGAGATTCGTCCGAATGTTTTTTATGGTTTCGGAAACGAATTCCCTGTTTATAAAACGTTTATATTTTTTACGATCGGAATGAAGGGTCAGCAGGACGTCCTGAATCCGGTCGTATTTCTTGAATATCGAGTTGTCCTCGACCGAATTAATGTAATCGAGGATCCTCCCCCCGTCCATATAGTTCACTCCGATACGGTGCGTCCCCTGCCCTTTCCACTGGTCGAGAATGAAGAGATCTACCCCCTCGATAAGGTCCACGATCCTCTCGACGTCCCTCGCGTACAGCTCGATATAAAAAGGAACGTGTATTTTCAAATCGCGCGCCAGCGACTGGCTAATCCTGCTGAAACCGTCAATGTCGATATCATCGATCCTTGCCGAGCGCTTCCTGCCGGAATCGAAGAATATCTTTAAATTCGGCGGCAGGAATGTAAGCCCTATGCGGCTGTTCTCCGGATTTATGCTGAGCACCGCGAAAAATCTGTGCTTGTTGTCGCGGTATACGTTACTTCCCGCGATGAGGATATTGATCATCTTTTTATTCTGGGCGAGCGCCTCAATCGCGTTTCGCGTCGAGATACGGTAGGCATAGATGCCGCCCAGGAGCGCAAGCGACACGGCGCCCGCCCAGATTCCATATTTGATAAGTTGCCTGTTCAATCCCTGTACAATCCCTTTTCCTTGATGTATTCGCCGACCCCGTCGGGAACCATGTATCGTATCGATCGGCCCGCCCTCACCCGGGCGCGCACATCCGTGGAGCTTATTTCGATGAGTGGATTCGAAATCAACACGTACTTCGCCCCCGCAGCTTCGAGCGCGGAATTTTCCGGATCGACAGCCGGTCGCCTCATTACCGCGAGCGTGACAAGCGATACGAGCCCCGTATACTCCTTCCAGGTGTGCATCTCGTTGAACGAATCCGCCCCCACCAGAAGGAACATCTCAGCTCCCGGATATTCCCGTGCGAGGTCCTTGACCGTAATGATGCTGTACGACGGCTCCGTTCTGTCCAGCTCGATGCGTGAAACCGCGAAGCGGGGATCGCCGCCCGTAGCGCGAAGCAGCATTTCGAACCTGTCTTCGGGCGTAACCGCGTCGTGAAGGCCCTTGTGCACCGGATCCCGCGCCGGCACGAACAGCATACGGTCGAGCTTCAGCTCATCCAGTGCGACGGCGGCGTTGATGAGGTGGCCGACGTGCACCGGATTGAAGGTCCCGCCGAGTACTCCCAGCTTCAAGACCGGACCTGGCCGCTGCCGTATACGACGTATTTCAGGCACGTGAGCCCGCCGATTCCCATGGTGCCGCGGGCGTGGAGCTTCTGCGTTGAAATTCCGACCTCGGCCCCGAGACCGAATTCGCCGCCGTCATGAAAACGCGTTGAGGCGTTGACAAAAACCGCTGCCGAATCCACACGCGCCAGGAAGCGCTCGGCCGACAAGTAATCGCTCGTTATAATCGCCTCCGAATGCCCGGAACCGTACCGCTCTATATGTTCGATGGCTTCGTCCATTCCCCCGACTATCTTCACCGCGAGGATGAGATCGAGATATTCGGCGTACCAGTCGTCCTCTGCGGCGGCCTTTACCCTGTCCGGCAAAACGGCGACGGTTTCAGTACACCCCCTCAGCTCCACGCCCTTTTCGGCAAGCGCGATGAGGAGCTCGCGGGTGTGCCGGTATTCTCTGTGAATAAGCAGGGTCTCCATCGCGTTGCACACGCCGGGGCGCTGGACCTTCGCGTTTACGCAGATTGCCGTCGCCATTGCGGGATCGGCGCTTTTATCGACAAATGAATGGCATACGCCCTTATCGTGCTTCAAAACCGGGATGGTCGAGTCCCGTACAACGGCCTGGATAAGGGATTCTCCGCCCCTCGGTATGACGATATCGATGTAGCGGTTCATCTTCAAGAGCACCGGCACCAGCGCACGGTCCGTTTTATCCACCAGCGTTACCGCGGCGCGCGGAACGCCGCACTCTTCGAGAGAGGCCGCTATCACCCCGTGGAGGGCGATGTTCGAATTGATAGACTCTTTCCCGCCCCTGAGGACGCACGCGTTCCCTGACTTGACGCACAGCGCCGCGATATCGGTCGTAACGTTCGGTCGCGATTCGAAGATAACGCAAACTACGCCCAGCGGCACGCGCATCTGGCCTACGCGGATTCCCGAAGGCATGGTCCGCATGTTTTCAATCCTACCCAGCGGGTCCTCGAGAAGAGCGATGTCCTCGATTGAGCGGGCGATCGCCTCTATGCGGTCTTCGTTGAGCACGAGCCGGTCGATGAATGCACGGGTCTGCCCTGACCGCTCGGCCTCGGCGATATCTTTCGCGTTCTCCGCGAGTATGTAGTCTCTTTCCAGACTCAGGCGACCGGCCATCGCGCGCAGCGCCGCATTGCGTTCATTCGATGACAGGAGCGCCACCGAGCGCGATGCCTCTTTCGCGTTTTTACACAATGCTTCTATATAGCTGTTTTGCTCCATTGTCGGCCTGCCATTATCTTCATTGCGCTTATTCTGGCCCTCTCCGTCTCTGAAAAGTCAAGTATATTTGAACGCCGGAGGCCGTGCTCACCGCACGGGCCTAGGCCCCACCTCGAGATGCTTGATAAAATCTAGGTATCGTTCCCCGTCGAGTTTCCTGATGCTTGAAAGAATTTCGGCGCGAACGGGGGCCTGCGCATCACGGTACAATCCCGCGCAGGCGTCGAACGCGGCGCGCCTGTTCCTGGCAAAGCCCAGCAGCCACACGATCGTGCGTCGATTGACCGTCGAACTCTCCATCCCATAACGTTCAACGAGGAATTCCACATCAATGCTGTCGGTTTCAAGCAGAGCGTAATATCCCGCAAGGCGTTTCATTTCGTCGGCGCTGCCGAGCATGGCCGTTGCGCGCATGTGTTGAAAAGAGGCACGGTACAATAATGGAACGACCCGCCCGCCGCGGCGAATAAAGTCGCCCATAAGCGCGGTACCGACTGCCGAGCCTATTCCGAGACCGGACGCCACGGACACCAGTATCGCCGCCGCCAGGGCCGCCCCTGGATGGTATCGAACGTTTCCGGTCGATCGGCGCAACGCGCCGGCTATAATCCTCAATTTGTCGATCATAGTACGTCGAGGCCGTCCACTGTACTTCTGCTTGTACAATCCGCCGCAGCCGGGTATTGGCAAGCATATTTTCGCAAAAACGAAGCGGTGCGATTACGCCTCCGGACCATTTTTCTTGACAAATAACCTCTCGTACCGTAGGAAAAGCAAATTACATAGGAGGCATCGTCCCGTCAACGCGCCCGGGCGCCTGAATCCCGTTCTTTCCCTGTAAATCGCGTCGATCACGAGGAAGCCATGGAATTCGAACCGGTAATCGGCCTAGAAGTACACGTTCAGCTGAACACCCGCACCAAGATATTCTGCGGGTGCTCGACCACGTTTAAAGCCGATCCCAACTCGCAGACATGCCCGGTCTGTCTTGGCCTTCCAGGGGTTTTGCCCGTGCTGAACGAGGAGGCACTGAGAAAGGCGATCATGGCCGGCCTTGCGCTCAACGCAACCGTTTCCGAATACAGCAAATTCGATCGAAAAAATTATTTTTATCCGGACCTCCCGAAAGCCTACCAGATATCGCAATTCGACAGGCCCATCTGTTCCGGGGGTTACATTCAGGTCACCACGCGGGAGGGTTCCAAGAAAATCGGAATCACCCGCCTGCACCTCGAGGAGGACGCCGGTAAATCCATACACTCGGACGATGCCGGCAACAGGGTCTCCTACCTCAACTTCAACCGAACGGGAGTGCCGCTGGCGGAGATCGTATCCGAACCGGACATACGTTCCGCCGATGAGGCCTACGAATATCTCCAGAACCTCAGGACGATCATGAAGTATCTCGACGTGTCCGACTGCAACATGGAGGAAGGCAGCCTTCGCTGTGACGTCAACATTTCCCTGAGGGAGAAAGGCGCCAGTAAGTTCGGCGAGAAGGTCGAGGTAAAAAACCTCAATTCTTTCAAAGCGGTCAAGACGGCCATCGAGTATGAGATACGCCGCCAGGCCGATATCCTGGAG
>CAZEAH010000220.1:0-5800 GCA_964510075.1 uncultured Leptospirales bacterium
CATCATGACCACCCGGCCGTCCAGGTCGGTCGTTATCACCCCGTCTCCTATGGACCTGAGCGTAACGGAGAGGCGTTCTCGTTCCTCATCGAGCCGCCTGTTGAGTTTCAACAGATCGTCCTGGCTGCGCACGAGCTCGTTCTTGATGACGTTGATGCTGTCGGCCAGTCCCAGGGAAACGAGTATCACCAGCATAGACGCCGCTAACTCCACGCCCCATATCGTAATAAAATTATCGCTTATAATCCCGAAGACCCTCAGGTTGGTCGTTACCGCCGAGAACAAAAGCAGACCCGTGCCGACAAGAAAAAACCGCGCCGGTCGATAGCCCCTGAGCGCCGTTTTTACGCCGCCGTATATCAATAGTAGCAGCGCGATCATATTCAGGCAGATAAACCAAATATCTCTCGGCAGAGGGAGGCCCGCCGCCTTGAATAGTATCCGCGCGCCATGGAGCGCCGCCAGTACCGTCAGCGCGTTCGATATCCGGGGAAGAAATTCTTTCAGGCGCAGATAATTGCGGAAAAAGATAATTCCCGCGACGTACGTGAGAGACGAAAGCACCTGGAGTGAAATAGTCTTCCACCACGTGCTCTCCGGCCACAGGAACTGAAACGCGAGCCCGTGGAAATCGAGCATATAGAGTCCTATGGCGCCTACGAATGACGCGTTGAGCAGATATGTTCTATCGCGGATCGAACCCCACAGCAGAAGGCTGTATATCACCATCGCGGCGAGCATGCCGGTGAGTATCCAGTGAATCGCCATCTCATGAACGACAAAGCGTTCAAGCGAAGCGGGGTCCCAGGCATACAGTCCAAGGCTGAGCGAATTGATGCCCGGGTCGATCCGCATAAGATATCGGGTGACGCCGGGGGGTTGAGTGACGGGGAAAATAAAATTACGGTAATATACCGGTCGCTTGTTGAACGGCAGTCCGGTCCCGGCGCTCAGCGTGCGGTACCCGTCTCTTTCTGGAATATATAGATCGACGCGCTTCGTCCAGGACTGTGAGAGCTGGAGCATCCAGCGCAACGCGGCCTTTGACTCATTATTGATATGGAAACGCACCCAGAAAACCGATGAGCTGTAACCGATGTTCGGGGGGCTTCCCTGAAGCTTCCTGAAGTTCGCGGACATCGCCGCCGCTGTGATATTTTCGAGAGAAAGATCTCCGGTCCTGTCCTCCAATACCTCCATGGCCGGGAAGATGGGCCTTCTGCCGGAATGTTCGCTGATTGAAACCGCCTTCGGTCCGCTTTCACCGTGTACGGACGTAAAAGCCAGCAGCGGCGCGAACGCTATGAGGAGAAGCTCCGGACGTACGCGCCGGATCACCCGTCCGGTGATCGACCGCTGTGTCGATGTCAGGAACGCGCACATGGTCCGCTTATAATAACGGGATGCATGGGGGAAGTCAAGGTCAAATGGACCGGGGATGCTCGAGACCTTACGCTTTTGAGGTGCCCCGCGAGTACAGCCAGAAGGCGATCATCGTAAAAAGCACGGTCCCCGGCAGCGCGCCCGACGGTTCCGCAAAGACGTGGAGCACACCGGCCTTCCCCGACAGGGCGACCGGCACGGCAAGGAGTATCCCCATAATGGCCTCTCCCGTTATAAAACCCGATGCCGCGAGAATTCCGGTTTTTTCGCCGATATCCGTCCGCCTCGTACGCACGTCCGCGAGCAGCGCCACAAGACCGCCGAGCATGATGACCACATCGAGCTCGAACGGCAGGTAGAGTCCCACCGCCACGGCGAGAACCGGCGCGCGGAATGCCGAACCGTATTTTTTCAGCACCAGGTCGGCCGCGATGCACGCCGCCCCGATACCGGCCCCGGCGGCGATGATGTCCCAGGGAAGGTCCCCGCCGAATACCCCGCTTGCGACGCTCTGCATGAGCGTGGCCTGGGGCGCGGGGAGCGCCTGCGGGTTGAGGACCGTCCGCGGCCCGAAACCGTAGGCCGTGTTGAGCAGGTTCAGCACCGGTCCGATAACCAGGGCCGAGGCGAGCACGCCCGTTATCTGCATCACCTGGAGCTTCCACGGCGTGGAGCCGAGCACCCAACCCGCCTTGAGGTCCTGCATGTTGTCCCCGGCTATGGCCGCGGCGCAAGCCACTACCGCGCCGATCAATACCGCGCTGGCGGGCCCGGCCGCCGCGCCGGTCCCCGCAAGCGCGGCGAGCAGGAGGGCGGAACAGAGGACCGTTGCCACGGTCACCCCGGAGATCGGGTTGTTGGAACTGCCGACAAGGCCGGCCATGTATCCGCCGACCGCGGAGAAGAGGAATCCCGCGAATACCATGAGCACGGCCATAAAAGCGGTAAGAGATATTGAATGAATTTCCTTGAGGTAAATAATAAACACCGGTACGATCATAATCGCGATGCCCAATACCACCCATTGCAGGGGCGTATCACGGTCCGTGCGCGACGTACGCGCGGAGACGCCGTCGTTTCTGAACGCGCTCCAGCTGTCCGCAAATGCCGCCGCGATGGAACTTCGAAGGCTGAGGAGGGCCCACAGGCCGCCGATCACCATCGCTCCCACCCCGAGGAAACGGATCCTGGTACTCCATACCAGGTGTCCAAGGTCGTATGCGGTCATGCCCTCGGGTGTCCCGTTAAGAGCGACATATACGGGTATTCCGATCCACCAGCTGATGGCCCCTCCGATGAAAATGAGCACGGCAATGTTCATGCCCACGATATATCCCACCGAAAGCAGTGCCGGGGAAAGGCTGATACCGAAGTACGCAAACACCTTTTCGCCGAAAAGCGCCGCAAGCGTTGCGTTCTCCTTCCAGAGGTTGAGGCCGGAACCAAGCAGTTTGAAAAGGCCGCCGGCGATCGAGGCCGCGGCCAGGGGTCTGACGGAAGCGCCCCCCTTCTCTCCCGTTTTCAGCACCTCGGCCGTGGCAAGGCCTTCGGGGAACGAAAGCTTCTGCTCCACGATGAGCGTTCGCCTGAGCGGGATGGTGAACAGCACTCCGAGGACCCCTCCGGCTGCCGCGATGATCGTCGTCTCCCAGTAATCGAACGTTTCCCAGTAGCCCATAAGCACCAGCGCGGGCATTGTGAAAATGGCCCCGCATGCGAGGGCCTCGCCGGCTGAGGCCGCCGTCTGTACGGCGTTGTTTTCCAGGATATTTGAACGGCGGAAAAGCCCGAGCACGGCCATGGATACCACGGCCGCGGGTATGGCCGCGGAAACGGTCAGCCCCGCGAAGAGTCCCAGATAGGAGTTCGCACCGGCGAGCACCACCGCAAGTACGATGCCGAGAAGTACGCCTTTAAGCGTGATTTCAGGAAGCGTTGTTTCGGCCGGGATATGGGGATCGGTATGTCCGTTCTGGCGCATCGCACCGCTGTATACGCATCAATGCCTATCGTCAAGAAGATAATCATGCGCAGAAGGATGATGCCACCGACCGTGCGCCTGATCGGGCGGGGAAGCCGTCGACAGAATTCAGTTCTCCGCGGGGAAGTAGACCCTGAAACGGGCACCCATGTTTGAGCTTATTTCGAGCCTGCCCCGTACCTGCTCTACGAGCATCTGTACCAGTCGTATGCCGAGCGTTTCCTGTTTCCCGGGATCGAATCCGTCCGGAAGGCCCCGTCCATCGTCTTCCACCTGAAGGAGTATATCGTTACCGTCGCGCATAAGTGAAATGCTCAGAGTCCCCCCTTTCTTTTCCGTAAAAGCGTGACGAACACCGTTGGTGATCAATTCGTTGACGATGAGCCCGCACGATACCGCCTTCTCGAGGGGGATATAGACGGTATCCAGGCTCATTTCGAGCCGTATACCTGAGTGTTCGCTCGCATGGGAACGCAGCAGCATATTGGCGAGGACCTCGATATAGCCGGCGAAATCCACCCGCTCGAAACTCTCCGACTTGTAGATGCGCTCGTGAATCAGCGCCATCGAGTATATGCGGCTCTGACAATCCAACAGCGCCGTCTTCTGGCGATAATCGTTAATCCCGTCCAGCTGAAGATTCAGCAGACTGGAGATGATCTGCATGTTGTTTTTAACCCGGTGGTGGACTTCTTTAAGGAGAATGTCCTTTTCATTGAGCGACGCGCTCAGCTGGTCCCGCGCTTTCTTCTGTTCCGTAATGTCGGTGATGATTCCCGTAATTCCGACGACTTCGCCGCCCTCGTATATGGGCCTGCTCGATGTTCGCACATACACGGCCTTTCCGTCCCGGTCGACCAGCCGGTATTCGAGCGGTTCGAACACGCCGTTAATTGTCCGCGCCCTGCTTTCAAAGACCATCTCAAGATCGTCCGGATGTATGAAGTCGACGAAGCTCTTTCCAATAATATCCTCGACATCGTAGTGCGAGGATATCCGCTTTATGGCGGAGCTGATGTAGGTAAATCTCCCCTCCCCGTTGAGCGAGAAAATCACGTCATTGAGGTTCTCGACCAGGCCGCGGTATTTCTCCTCTGATCTTTCGAGCTCCTTCATGAGACGGTCTTTTTCGACCCTTATACGGTTGAGGCTTTCCCCCAGGCCGCGGGAGAAAGAGACGATCATCAGCGTCGCCCCGACCATAATCCCCCTGGAGGTGATCAGCATGGTAGGCAGCATGCCGAAGGTCCAGAAGATATGCGCCAGTCCGCCGGCGAAAAACAAACCCCATCCGGCATAATAGTATCGGGCTGGAGTATGCCCCCGGTAGGCGTAATAAATCGCGACGGAAATCAATATGATAATATTTACGAACGACGCGTAAATAGCGAGGAGAAGCGATGTCTGCATCGAAAGGAAGAACGAAAGGGCAATGCCGACCGAATCGGCGGCCGCGATGCCCATCATGATCCGATGCACCCGCGGAATTGAGCGGTGCGTTTCGAGAAAGCGTATGGCGTGCAGGACCGAGAACAGGAGACAACAGAATATCCCCACGGCCAGGCTGTGATTCGCCCACCAGGGGAAATCCGGCCAGAGAAATTGGAACGAGCTTCCGTCGAGCACCATCTGTAAAACAAGGTACGAGGCGATGAACAGCGAAAAATAAAGATAGCTCGGCTTCTTTATGGAAAAAAACAAGTACAGGTTATAGCAGGCCATAATAAAAACGAAAGAATAGAACACCCACAGTACCGGCATCTCCCTGTTTATCTGTCCAATAAATTCCATGGGGGTCCATGCCCTCAGATGGATATCCATGGAACCCTCGGTCCTGAATCGCAGGTAGTATGTCGTTACTCCGGGCCGCTCGAGAATCGGAAATACGAAGGTTCTGTATTCTATTTCCCTCTCGCGGAAGGGCATCGTATCGCCGGCGCGCCTGGCCGAATACCTGCCGGACCCGTCGGGTGAATATAGTTCGACACTGTCCATATGGGGCGTATCGAGCTCAAGAAGCCACCTGATCGCGTGCCCCGTCTCGTTGCTTGTTTTCAGCCGGGCCCAGTAGGTTGACCGCGTATACCCGAACGAAAGATAATCCCTTTCGCCCGGGATGAAGCGGTCGTCGGTTTTTCCCGACCGTATCGCATCGAGATCGAGGACGCCTGAAGGGTCCTCAAAGACTTCGACATATAAACCGAGCCGGTGGCCGTTCATTACAGGGCTTACGTTAAAGGGAGAATCCGCTATAAGGGCCGTCGGTAGGAAAAGCGGAGGCAACATCAGCGCCATGAAAATAAACAGTCGATTAGGCACCGTCGGCCTCCAGGAATTAATTGCCCGATCTTTACAGCGGAATCGGAATAATGTCAACATCAATTATCCCCACCAAACCCTCATGCGTAATTGTTCGCATCATACACGGTATAATTC
>CAZEAH010000221.1:0-5786 GCA_964510075.1 uncultured Leptospirales bacterium
GGCGCGGCCTACCTCGCAAAAAACCTGGGGAAAAAAATCGTGCCGGTGGCCGTCCGCGGGTCCTTCGAAATTCTGCCGCGCAGGAAGATCGTTCCGCGCCTTTTTTCGGGCGCGCGGGCGCGGCTATCGGTGGGTGAACCGATCGATCCGGCGCGCCACCGGAGCGTAGAGGAACTCAACGAGGCGATGCGCGACGCGATCGCGCGGCTGCTGGAAGGTTGAGGGCCGCGCGCCTCAGCGCAGGAATTCGTCGGGGTCCATGGCCTTGCCGCCGCGGCGCACCTCGAAATGAAGGTGGTTTCCGGTCGACATGCCCGTGGAGTCGACCGTACCGATAAGGTCGCCCTTTTTTACCCGCTGGCCCGGCGCAACCAGGATCTTCTCGAGGTGGGCGTAGTACGAGGAAAGCTCCTTCTCGTGCTCGAGTATGATCAGGTTGCCGTAGCCGTTGTTGTTGTAGGCGGCCGTCTTCACCACTCCGTCGGCCGTCGCAATGACCTTCGTACCCCTTGGAGCGAAGATGTCGATGCCGCTGTGAAAGCTCTGTGTCTTCTTCGTCACCGGGTGCACGCGGTAGCCGAATTTACTGGACACCTTGCCGGTGGTGGGAACGGCGAATTCGCGCGTTCCCGCGGCCGTTACGGGCGGTCCTTCCTCTTTCCGGCCCGAAGCCGCCTCCGGCGCCTTCTTTTGCAGGAAGCCGCCGAATATCCAGCCCTCGGCCCCGTTCGACCGCCGGACCCTAAACCACGGACGCTTCTTGCCGCCGATGGTCTCCATTTCCCGCGACTGCTCGAGCACCTCGACGCGCTCCGCGAAATCGAACTTTCCGATCACCGAACCCGCGCTCGAGCCCGCGTCGCGCATGCGGACGTCGGAGTCGGCCACGTAGGCGTAAAAGGCCTCCGCTGTCTTCTTCCCGATCTCCGGGCGCGCTTCCCTGACCGGGCGCCCGGCGGGCTTTTCCCTCGCCAGATACGCCGAAAAGACCCATCCCTCCTCGCCGCCCGCGCGGCGCACAAGGAGCCACGGCCCCCGCACGCCGTCAACGGTGTCCATTTCCTCCGACTGGAGCAGAAGCTCCACCTTTTCGCCGAACGCCGCCTTCCCCAGCGCAGCGGCCCTTACGTCCGCCTCGGCACGATAGGCGACGTCGTCGAGCAGGTAGGCGAATTCCCTGGGCGGTACTTTTTTGGACGTGTGGATCTGGTCGGTGGCCTTGATGTCGCTTACCGCCTCGATGTCGATGGGAACGTCGATCTTCGTCGAGCTCCCCTGCTTCAGCCGGCCGTTTATCTCGCCGATGAACTCGCGCATCTTTCTGAGAATCGCCTCTTTTTTTTCGATGTCCGAGGCGTACTGCTGTTTCACCATATCGCGGTTGTCCTTGAGCTGGCGGTTGTAAAATTCCTGCGCGGAGGCGGACTGGATCGAAAGCGCAAGGAGCGCGAACAGTATCGGCGAACAATATCTCATCGGTGGCACCCTCTCCCGGTTCGTTTCGCCGCTCGAAGCGCCGACGCGGCGGTCATACGGATACCATACATACGGCCTCCTGTCCACAGGTTTTCGCGCGCGGCGGCACGGGGGCCGAACAAGTTCTTGACAATCCTGCATTATAACAGATAATCCTATTTGTCTCATTAATTTGAGTTACGGCGCACCCCGTGTTCCGTATCATTGGGGTCGTTGCTTTACCGAGTGTCATCGCGAGCCCCGGTTGTATCGGGGCATGGCAATCTCACGAGGCAATTGGTTTCCCGGTAAAAACCTGTTGCCTTTTGAGATCGCCACGTCGGCCTGCGGCCTCCTCGCGATGACATTCTTCTCTGGCGAGCCACAAGTCTGTTATTCATAACCATACCACAATCGCGAGGTGCATCATGGAAGTCAAACTCCCCTGGGGCGGCGGCACACTCGGCGTCACCGTGCCCGACACCTGGACCCTGCATTACCCGAAGGCGGAAGGAAAGCCCGAGAAGGCCCCGGCCGACGACCTCAGGCTCGTAAAGGCGGCGCTGGCCGGACCGGTTAAATCCACCCCTATCGAAAAGATGAAACTGAAGGGGAAAAAGGTCGTCATCGTCGTCGACGACAACACCCGCCCCACGCCGGCTGACCGCTTCTTCCATCTCGTCCTTGCGGCGCTGTCCAAAACCGGAGTTTCGATGAAGAACGTCATCTGCATCCCCGCGCTCGGCATCCACACGCCGATGACCGAAAGCGAAATGGCCCTCAAGGTGGGGGCCAAAAACCTGGCGAAGATCAAATGGGAGAACCATCACGCCTTCGACCGGGACCGAAACCACTATTTCGGCGAGACCCGGCGCAAAACGCCGGTGTGGCTCAACAAGCACCTCGCCGACGCCGACCTCATCATCTCGATCGGCATGGTCGAGCCCCATCTGTGGGCGGGCTTCGGCGGCGGTATGAAAAACATTTTGCCCGGCGTCGCCTATTTCGAGACGATCGGCATCCATCATTCAATCATCGCCGAGCCGCCGTACCTCTTCAACCGCGTCGGCATGATGCCCGAAAAGAATTCCTTCCGCCAGGACCTGGAGGAAATCAGAGGGCTCATCAGGGCGCCCATATTCTGCCTTAACGTTTCGATCGACCACAACCGCAAGATCACCGCGGCCTTCGCGGGCGACCCGATCGCCTGCCACCGCGAGGCGGTGGCCTTCAACAACCGCACGAGCGGCCTTCTCTGCGACCGAAAGATGGACGCGATCATCGTAAACTCGTATCCCATGGACATCAACTTCAAGCAGGGAATGAAGTGCGTGGGGAACTCGCTCCCCGCGCTCAAGCCGGGCGGCGCGGTCATCGCCTTCATGGTGGCCGAACGCGGCGTCGACGACATCAAGGTGCCGGAGGAGGGCAAGCCTCTCTGGCTGGTGAAGACGATCCTGCGCACGATCGGGCCGTCGCGCGTGATGGGCTTCCTCGAAAAGGTCAAAAAGGGCCTCAACGTGGAGGAGAAATTCCTGACGTACTACTCACTGCAGCTCATGCGTCAGTACGACCTCTACTTTCACGTGCCCACGCTCGGCGACGACGAGATAAAGAAGTTCGGCTTCTTCGTGCACGCGCGCTCGCCGCAGGAGATCGTGGACATCGCCGCCAGAAAAATCGGAAAGCGCGCGCACGTCGCCGTCTTCCCGGAGGGCGGCGCGACCTTTCCGATCGTGCGGGAATGAGGCGCGCGTGATCATCGACGCGCACACGCACCTCGGCGACATACTGCGCGAGGGAGGCGGCGCCCTCATTGAAAGGACGGGGGTGATGAAACGGCGTATCTTCGACCCCGTCTCGATCTCCGAGTCCATGCTGCACCGCGACATCGGCCTCAACCGCGCGCTCGAGCGGCTGCTCGAACGCTGGGTGGTGAACGCGGAACAGGCCCGCAACGCCACCGCGACGCTCGAGAACATGACGCGCTCCATGGACGAGGACGGAATCGACTATTCCGCGGTGATGCCCATCCCTCCGTACGTGTGCTTCGACGATCTGGCACGGGCGTACAGGCGCGAGGGGCGGCTCATCCCGTTCACCGGGCTCGACTACACGGCGGAGGACCCGTCAGGCCGTCTGGAACGCGACGTGGCCGCGGGCGCGCGGGGCCTCAAGCTCCACCCCATCATCCAGCGCGCCGCGCTTACCGACCGGCGCACGCTGGAGGGAGTGGAGCGTTTCGCCCCCTTCGGCCTTCCGGTGCTCTTCCACTGCGGATACACATCGTACTTCCACCGCGCCGAGGCGCACCGGCAGGACACCTCCCTCGGCGCAATCGCCCACGCGCGGAAGCTCGTGGAGTCCTTTCCATCGGTGCGCTTTATCGCCGGGCATTCGGGCCTCTTCGAGGTGCGCGAGACGATCGAGCTCCTCTCGCCGCTTCCGAACGCGTACGCCGAGATATCGTTCCAGCCGCCGTCGGTCATACGGCGGCTGGTGAAGGCCTTCGGGCCGGACCGCGTGCTCTACGGCTCGGACTGGCCCTGGGGAAACCGCCGCACCGCCCTCGCGGCGGTACGCGCCGCGTGCCGCGGGGACGCTCCCCTGGAGCGCGCGATCCTGGGAGGGAACGCGGCGGCGCTGTTCGGTATTCCGGCCGCCTGACTCCGTACGCGCCGACCGCAAAAAATTCGCAACCCCGGGCGGCCCCGGCCTGTCGTTGTATTCGGGACGCACCATCGACCGACCATCGGAGAAACACTGACATGACCATACGCGAACCCTTCTCATCCATCTCGCACCTGGCGGGGGCCGCGGCCGCCCTGGCAGGGACCGTCGTACTCGCCGTCGTTACGCACGGCAACACCGCGGCGCTGATAACCGCGTTGGTGTACGGACTCTCGGCAACGCTCCTATTTACCGCGAGCGGCATATACCATGCGGCGAAGACCGGGGAGAACGGCACCTCGGCGCTGCGCAAGCTGGACCACTCGGCCATCTTCGTGATGATCGCCGGCACCTACACCCCGGTGACCTATGTTTACCTTTCCGGGGCCTGGGCCTGGAGCATCGTCGCCGTTCAGTGGGGACTGGTGATCGCGGGGATCGCGATTACGCTTTTCTGGATCACGCGGCCGCGCGGCATCACCGCCGCCGTGTACGTGGCGATGGGATGGGTCGCGGTCGTGGCGATAAAGGAGCTATTACACTCGATGCCGGCGCGCGCGCTGGTCCTCATGCTCGCCGGGGGGCTCGCCTACACGGCCGGCGCCGTGATCTACGCCATTAAGAAACCCGACCCCCTGCCGGGGAGGTTCGGGTTCCACGAGATCTTTCATGTATTCATACTGGCCGGCGCACTCTTCCATTATTTCCTGGTGCTCGACGCCGTGACCGGCGTGTGAGGCGGGCTATTTTCCGCCGCAGTCGCCCTTCTTTTCCAGGTAATCCTTGAAACTCACGTGCTGAAGATAGCACTCGCTCTGAATATACGAGAGCAGGGGCAGAAAGGTATCGGCCTTAATATAGCCGGGTATCGAGGTGATGATGTCGCCGTTTTTGTCGACGAAGACGATGGTGGGAAGTCCCCGCACGCCCATCATGGCGGCGAAGTCCGCGGGCCTGAGGCTCTGCCCGTGGATCGATATCGGTTTCGATGATTCCATATCGACCTTTATAGGCACGAACTCCTCGGAAAGCTTCTTCACCACGCCGGCGTCCGCGAACGTATCCTTCTCCATGACCACGCACCAGTGGCACCACGAGGCGTAAAAATCGATAACGGCGGGCTTCTTCTCGCTCCGCGCGATCCTCATCCCCTCCTCGTACCCCTTCCACCGGACGCCGCCCCCGGGCGCGCCCTGTCCCCCGCACGCGGGGAATGCTAAAATGACAAGCAGTACGGCGACGGCAACATGTACACGCACGGCGGTCCTCCTTGATCGTTATACGTCATTTAAGCGCGCCGCTCGCGGCTCGGCGCACGGCGTTTCGCCTCACTTCAGAGAAAGGCCTTCCCCTCGCCCCTGTACGTCTTCGCCCGGCCGACCACGCGGTCTCCCTTTACCAGAAGGAGCTCGTTGAAGCGCTCGCAGAGCTCCCCGGCCTTGGCGTGCTGAAAGATGACCGGGTCGCCGATGGAAAGCGGCGGGCAGTCTTCCGGAAGCGCGAGAGGTGTCTGCACCTCGCCCGCCGCCTCCAGCGGAAGCAGACGGAGCCCCGCGGGCAGGACCGGAGAGGGCAGTTTGTCCGGGCCCAAGGCCCCAGAGGCCACGTACCCGCCCCCCAGGCAGGTAACCATGCCCTTCGCCGGAACGCGCACCACCTGC
>CAZEAH010000222.1:0-5783 GCA_964510075.1 uncultured Leptospirales bacterium
TTGAAGTCCTAGGGCTGTTCGTGGCCGTCGCGTCTGTCGAGGTCGAGCACCACGAACCTGTGCGTTCCGGCGCGATTAATGAGGACGAGCACCCTGGTCTTTCCTTTAAGCGCGGCCACGGCCCTGGTGTAGGTGTTCACGCTGTCGATCACCCCGCGCTCGATCTCGCGGATCACGTCGCCCGGGGCGATGCCCGCGCGCATGGCGGGCGAGCCCTGCTTGACCTGCGTGACGATGACGCCGGACTTCTGGGGAGAGCGGTATTTATAGGCGAGAGCCTCGTCGATGTCCCTGACCGCCATGCCGAGCATGTCCTCGCGGTCGCGCACGTCGCGGTCGGCGACCGGCGGAGCGACGGGCATGGTTCCGATGGTCATCTCGACTTTCTCGGCCCTGCCGTCGCGGAATACGTCGATCCTCACCTTCGTTCCGGGTTTCTTTACCGCCACGACGCGGCGAAGGTGATTGACGTCGCTGATCGGCGCGCCGTCGATGGCGGTTATAATGTCTCCCTTGCGAAGCCCCGATCCCTCGGCCGGAGATTCTTTCAGGATGTCCGCGACGAGCGCGCCCCCCGTGCCCGTATACCGGAATGCCCCCGCGATGTCTTTCGTGACGTCCTGTATGTAAACGCCAAGCCAGCCGCGCGTGACCTTGCCGCCCGAGATGAGCTCGCCGGCGACCTCCTTCACCATATTGGCCGGGATGGCGAAGCCGATGCCCATATAGCCGCCGCTTTTCGAAAAGATCGCCGTGTTGATGCCGACAAGCTTTCCGTCGATATCGATGAGCGCGCCTCCCGAGTTCCCCGGGTTGATCGCCGCATCGGTCTGTATGAAGTATTCGTAATCGGCAAGGCCGACGCTCTGGCGCCCGGTGGCGCTCACGATGCCGGTAGTCACCGTGTGCGAGAAGCCGAAGGGGTTGCCGATGGCGATGACGAGCTCTCCGACCTCCAGTTTGTCGGAGTCGGCCGTTTCGATTACCGGCAGGTCGGCGGGGACCGCGCCGTCGATTTTTATGACGGCGATGTCGGTGGCGGGGTCCGCGCCCAGCACGGAACAGCCGAACTCCCTGCGGTCGGAAAGGGTAATCTTGATCAGGCGCGTGTCCTTTATGACGTGATGATTGGTAACGATATAGCCGCGTTTGTCGATGATGACGCCCGAACCCAGCGCCTTGGGTTCGACCCTGTTCTGGAAGGGAAATTTATTGAGCGGATTGCCGAACATGTCGTATTCGTGTGCCTGATTTTTCGGGGGTTCCTTTATCGCCGATATATTCACCACCATGGGCATGCTGCGCTTGATGACCGGGATGACGCTTTCGTTATACCGCTTCAGGAAATTCTCTTTTACCTCTGCCTGCTTTTTCGCCGGCGGCGGGGCTTTTTTGACGGCGGTCTGCGCGGAGGCCGGTGCGGCCAGCAGGCTGGCGGCGGCGGCGGCGGCGATATACGATCGTAGACGATTCATTGCTTCTGCTCCTCTGCGGCGTGTACTTTCGGTAAAGCGGTGCGCACCCTGCCGGAATGATCGCCGTGCAAGGGCGATTTGTAAAGATATTTTTATGCGTTCCAAAATGCGTCCCGCGAAATATGGTACGCCGTCAAAGGGAAGACTCGAATGCGCCCTCACATTTCGGGGGCGACGCGATATTTTTATTGCGCAGGGCTTTATTATGGCGGATGCTGGAATCGCGATCAGTAACAATTCAGGCGGAGGAGTGTCATGAAACACGGGGCAAGGAATACGGTCAACGCGAGGGTGACATCGATAAAGAAGGGCGACATCATGTCGCTGGTCAAATTCGAAATCAGCGTGCCAACCGAGATGTCGTCGGTTCTGACGACCGAATCGCTTGAGGATCTCGGTATTAAAGTCGGGGACGAGCTGAAACTCGCCATAAAAGCCGTGCATGTGCTTCCGTATAAAGAGTAGCGGAACCGCGGGCCTGATGCGCGGCCTGTGTGAACCGGGATTAATTATAGAGGATCAGACGATTTATGGAAACAGGCGCGCGAAGGCTTACGGGGCGAATACTGGTTTTGATCGCCCTTGTCGTTCCCGCAGTGCGGGCGGTTTCCGCTTCCCCGTCCCCTGCGCATGACGAGGTACTTGCCGCCATACGGGATAACGCGTACAGGGTATATTCTTCGTACGAAGGCGTCGAGGCCCGGCGTAACGCCGTGTCGCGCGTCTACGACTTCCGCACCGGCGCGCTTATCGATTCCGCGGAAGTCCTGCTGATACGAAAGGAGTATTTTCGCCGAAAGCCGGAGTACACTGCGCTCCGGTATGTTAAGAATGGAGAGGAGCTCCCTCCGGATACGTACGGGTATCGCACGCGCGAACCGATCCACCTGCCGTTCGACGCCGACAACGACGTCAACTACAGCGAGCGCATCTCCGGGACGGCCGTCGTAGAGGGGGTGCGCTGCTGGGAGGTCGAGATCGTTCCGAAAAAAAAGACCGCGCGCCACATCAGCGCCCGGGCGTATTTCGCGGTCGACGGTCTCGCGCTTCGTTACATGGAGGGGACGCTGGCGGACAATCCCTTCGGCGTGAAGAGCCTTACGATGCGGCTCTATTTCCGCAGTCTGAACGGCGCGGCGGTCGTCCAGCGCGGTGAATATGAAATCGACGTGCACGTGCCGATCGTCTATCCGCGCCGGCGGATCGTGCACCGCTTCACCTCGAGCGGCGACCGGCTCATTCCAAAAAATTCGGATTGATTAAACGGTCAATTCAATCGAACGTGCACCGTGCGGGCGTACCCGCGGGTTGAAATCGTTATAAAGCCGACGGAGGAAAAGGATGATGCGGGCGATCTGCGTGTTCTGCTCTTCGAGCGACGCGCTCGCGCCGGAATATTTCGGCGCGGCCGCCGAACTGGGGGCGCTCATAGGCGCGGGGGGGTGCGAACTGGTCTACGGCGGGGCAAACGTGGGGCTGATGGGAAGGCTCGCCGGCGCGGCGAAAGAGGCCGGGGCGCGGGTGACCGGCGTGATTCCGCGGGCCTTTTACGCGCGGGGACTGGCCTTCGACGGCGCCGACGAGCTCGTCCTTACGGACGGCCTGAGGGAGCGGAAGGCCGTAATGGAGGAGCGCGCCGATGCCTTTATCGCCCTTCCGGGCGGATTCGGCACCCTCGAGGAGACGCTTGAGGCCATCACTCTCAAGCAGATCGGCTCGCACGACAAACCCGTGGCGCTCGTCAACACGGCTGGTTTCTATGACGGTCTTATCGGCCTCTTCGAGCGCCTGTACGCGCTCGATTTCGCGAAGCCCGAAAGCCGCGCTCTCTATCACCTTGCGGGAGGGCCGCGCGAGGCGATGGCGTATATCGAGGAGTATGTCCCGACGGCGGTGTCCGGAAAATGGTTCTGATCGAAATACCGGAATCCCCCTTGCCTGATTCTCGTCGAAAATTATGGTTGAAGGGGCGGCACGCCGAAAAGTAATCTTGGTATGAAGGGCCGCCGGCATGCGGCACCAAGAGATATGCGATGATAAGAGCAGAAAGCCCCTATACCGACAGTTCCGGAAGGACCATCCGCGAACGCGACACCATCGAGGCCAAGTACGGGTACAGGTACACCGTATGCCTCGATCCGGCCCGCGGCGGCTGGATGGCGGTCGACTCCACGGGCCATAACCGTATAGCCCTGCAGCGCGTTGCGCGCTTCTGCACGGTGGCGCACGGCGCGGGGGAGGGATCGTGAGGCTGACGGTCCGTCTGCTGGCGGTCGTCGTACTCCTTGCGGCCCTCGGAGGACAGGCGCGGGCCCAGCTCCAGCCAGCGTATAAACAGGTGCGCATACAGGGCACCGAGCTCTACTCGGAGCTGTTTTTGCTCGAGCATCTCGACCTTTCGACGCTTCCGGCGGGCCAGGAGCATTTCGACCGGGTGTCCCGCGCGATCAACGCCTTCTATCACAAGCAGGGCTATGTTCTGGCAATCTGTTACCCCGTAAGCGAATCCGAAACGGAGCTCGTCGTTCACGTCGACGAGGGGAAGCTCGGCCGCATCGTCTTTCAGCGGCTCAACACCCTGGACACCATCCGGGTGCGTTATGATTTCAGACTGCCGTTACGAATATACAACCGCTACACGGTGCAGGACCGCATCAACCGGCTGAAACAGAAATATAAATTCAAGGACATTCAGGCGGTGCTCAAGCCCACCCGAAGTTACGAGCGGGCCTTCTTTCAGCTCGACCAGCGCATCGGGGTGCCCTTCGTCGGAGGCGTGCGCCTGCCCTTTTTCAAGGATTTCGACTACCGGTACGACCTCGACATCAACATCGTGCGCGCGCCCTCGGCAACGGCCGCGGGAGCGGCCGTTAGCTACGGGTTCGACGTCAATTACACCAAGGGGCTCATACCGTACGTCAAGTATCGGCACCCCTCGCTCTTTTCGGAGGGCGACCGCCTGGAGGCGGGGACCTCCATGGGAATCTACTACGGCCTGGATCTCGATTTCGCCGCCATCCCCCGCTACACCTTCATCGAGGTCGAATCGACGTATCATTTCAAACCAACATTCGGCGGCTACTTTACGCCGCTCGTAAAGGGCACGGGGCACAATTCACGCGCCTCGCGCGCCGACCTGGGTCTGGAGGAATACAACTTCACCATCCTCCGAGGTTCGGCTGACCCCGGCGTGACCCTCCTTAAAGAACTGAAGGTATACGCCGGATACGGGGCGGAGAAGGCCTTCGTCTTCGACAGCACGGTAGACGAAACCGCGGCCGGGTCGGTCGAGGTGAAGAAGGAGACGCAGTTCTGGAACATCGGCGAGGCCTCCATCGTCGTTGACCTCCTTCCCTTCGCCGAGGACGACATCATTCAACGAAAATTCACCTTTTCCTTCGGCCGCTACTTTGAAAGCAGGCGCACCGGAGGGCGGCGCTTCAGCGAATTCCTGTTCGACGGCCGTCTCGACATCGACCTTCCCAATTCCGACATCTTCGCCTTCAAGTGCGATTACGCGCGCCTGTGGGGCGACGTGCCCTTTTATCACGACCGCGGGGTGAGCGGCAAGAGCTTCAAGGGATTCAACGGCAAGGGCTACTATTCGCACGACATCGGGCGCGTTTCGAACGAGTACATGATGTCATTCTACCGCGAGTACTTTTACGCCAGTCTGTACATCGACGGCGTCCGGTTTAAAGGCTACGATTACGGATATGACTACGAGCTTAGGGGCGAACAGTACGGCCTGGCCGCCGGCGTGGCGGGGCACTTCATCGTCTTCGACCAGTTCGAGTTCAATATCTACTACGGGCCCGACTATCTCTTTTCCGACAGGTCCTCGCAGATGAACCTGAGCTTCGATCTCCGCAAGAAATGGTAGCCTCCGTCCGTCCCTCCGGCTTCAATCGAAAAGCGAATCGATATAGCGCCCGAAGCCCCCGGGCCCGCCGCCCCGGCCGCTGACGAAGCGGTGGCGATCGATCCGTAAGCCGGAGCGGAGCCGGCCCCGTCACTACACGGGCGTCAGCGACGCATTGGCGGCCGTCCGGTCGGCAAGGGCGCTCTTTATGCTCCCCAGATCCTCGAGGATCGCCCGGCGGAACAGCAGCAGATCCGCCGAGTGAAGTATGACATTCGCGCCGAGCCGGGCCCATTCCAGCTCCTGCGGGATGTTGTTCCAAAAGGAGTGGATGCCGACGCTTACGCCGCGGGCGGCGCAGCGGGAGATGATGGTACGGATGGCCTCCTCGAAGCGGGGGTGCGTATACTGCTCGGGCACGCCCAGGTTCGTCGAGAGATCGTGAG
>CAZEAH010000223.1:0-5772 GCA_964510075.1 uncultured Leptospirales bacterium
CCGCTCTCTTCTGTACGGGGCTTGTACTGTATTATTCTGGAAATTACGCCTGGCTGAAACTCTACTGGTTCCGCCATCCGGACGTCATCATCCCCTTCACAGGTTTTTTCCTGGCCGCGTCCCTGCTGAGCGATCCTGTTACGGCTAAAACTAAAAGCGACGGCAAGTCCACAGCCATATCCTTTACGCCGTGGGCCCGTACCGCCGCCCTCTGTCTGGGGATTATACTCTCGCTCGCCGGAATCGGAAGGTCCGCGTACGCGTTTCGGGACCAGCTTTCGAAAATCGTCCGCAGCGAGAGGCCGTTCTATCTTGCCCATCTTGAACCGGAACTTCGGGACGTCCTGTTCTGGATAAAGGCCAACACGCCGCGGGACGCCGTATTTCTCGCAAGCCCCGCGCTCGATGAATTTTACATTTCGGCGGAAATGGCTATGTTCGTTTCTTTCGAGCACTCACCGCAGACGGACAGTGACAATATCGAATGGTATAATCGTATCCTGCTTATTAACGCCGGAAAGACTCCCGTTCAAAAGGGCTTCAGGATGGTAAGGGAGATCGACCGGTCGTTCTACGATCTCGAAACCGCGACGATCAGTGAAATCGCGAAGCGCTATTCGCTGGATTATTACCTCGGGAAGAGCGACAGAAAACGTCCCTACAGAACTGCATACGGCAATGATGAATATACTCTCTATTTTTTGCGGTAAGAATAGTAAACGGGTAATGACATGAAAAAACGATCCATTTCAGTCGTCGTCCCCTGCTACAACGAGGAAGACGTTATAGCGAAAACATGGGAACGCATCAAGAAGGTGATGGCCGACAACGCGTATCGCGACCATGAGATCATCTTCGTTAACGACGGCAGCGTCGACCGCACGCTCGCCATCCTCCGGGGCATCGCGAAAAAGGATAAACGCGTCCGGATCGTCAGCTTCTCCCGCAACTTCGGGCACGAGGCCGCAACCACGGCCGGCATCCACCACGCGAGCGGCGACATCGCCTTTCTCATAGACGCCGATTTACAAGATCCGCCCGAACTCTTCCCGGAAATGATCAAAGTATACGAAGAGACGGGCTGCAATGTGGTATACGGCGTGCGCGACCGTCGCGAGGGCGAGACGGCCTTGAAGCGTTTTACCTCCGCGGCCTTTTACCGCTTTTTCAACTTCCTGTCGGAGGTGAAGTTTCCCGTGGACACGGGCGATTTCCGGCTGATCGACAAAAAGGTCATCGATGCTTTCAGGCAATGCAAGGAAAAGAACAAATACGTCAGGGGACTGCTCACCTGGGTCGGCTTCAAACAGGTCCCCTTCCGCTACCGGCGCGAGCAGCGTCAGGGCGGCGTCACCATGTACAACTACTGGAAACTCATGGTGCTGGCTTTCGATATCATCTTCGCCTTTTCCAAGCGTCCCATGAAGCTCGCCACGAACCTCGGCGGGCTGTGCCTGGCCGTCGGACTCGGCCTTGTCATCTACGTCTTCGTGAGCAAGTACACCAGCCCTCTCCCCGGCTGGGCCTCGACGCTCATCATCATCATCTTTTTCGGCGGCGTGCAGCTTCTCACACTGGGTATTGTCGGCGAGTACATCGGCATCATCTTCGACGAAGTGAAGGGACGTCCGGAGTATGTGGTGGACGAGAGGGTGAATTTTGGGATTAAAGATTAAAGATTGAAGATTTTAAGATTGATAGTGTTTGTGCTGTCATCCTGAAACGCGGCCGTATCGAGGCGTGGCGATTTTGACGTCATTTACTTCACTCGCCGGCTGTTTTTAATCGCAATTGTATTTTCCTGCTTGGCGAATATACCGAAAAGGTATATTTTCTGTACAAATGAGATTCGAGTACAATCAGGCGAAGAGAGCATCAAATAAGGGAAAACACGGAGTCGATTTCGATGAAGCGCAATCCCTTTGGGAAGACCCTTTCCGTCTCGAAATTCCGGCCAAAGTCACCGCAGAACCGCGCTTTCTGGTTATCGGCGAATACAACGGGAAACTCTGGTCCTGTATTATCACTTATCGGGGTGAAACCGTCAGAATAATCTCAGCCCGAAGATCAAGGAAGGAGGAAATCGAACTGTATGAAGACATCTGATTTCGATAAACGCTTCGACTCCGGCGAAGACATTAGCGACGCGCTCGACAGGAAAAAATCCCGCCGTCCCGGTATCGAGCAGAAACGTGTCAATATCGATTTCCCGAGGTGGATGATCGAGCGCCTGGACCGCGAAGCCGACAAGGCCGGCGTAACCCGCCAGTCGATTGTCAAACTGTGGATTTCCGAACGACTCGACAGGGGAGCATAGCGGTGACCTTCGGAATTTCCAATGTCGAAAAACAATGCTCACCATAAAGGTCGAAGATGAAGCGCGAGGCGGGCCGTGAAATACGGACTTCGGGAAGAACATTTGCGCGCGATTTCGCGCTCCTTACGATCCAACACGAAAGTCAGGAGGGCGGTACTTTTCGGATCGAGGGCTAAAGGCTCTCATACAGCTGGTTCGGACATCGATATTTGCATCGAAACCGATGGCCTTTTCTTAAGCGAGCTGAACGCAATTCGGGTGAAACTCGACGATTTGATGTTGCCCTATACAATAGACATAATCGATTTTAAATCGATATCCAACCCTGACCTTATCGACCATAGAGCGCGGCCGGGAAGGAGATATAGGAACAAGGATCAAGCCGCCATATCCGTCTAATGCGTACTATCAAAAATCGGACCTTATTTTTTCCACTTCTCCACGATTTCAAAATTTATGGGAATTCCCACCGGGTATCTGGGAAAAATAATTTATTCTTGACAATGTACAAATATATTCATATTTTAAGCATGAAATGTCATTAATATTATTATAATTATAACATTACATCCTGAAATCAATGCGAACTTACACCCGCCACATTGACGATATGATATCGTCCCATTTTAAAAAATATAAAGAAATCCTTATTCTGCTGGGATCGAGGCAGTGCGGGAAAACCACCCTGGTGCGGAGGATTTTTCCCGACGCTCATTACCTCCTTGCCGATAATGAACCCGTCAGAAAGGCCCTGGAAAGCTATGACGTACACACCTACCGGGCGCTCCTCGCACAAGGGAGGGACGAGATAATTATTGATGAAATGCACCAGATTTCCGATCCTGTTACCCGCGCCGGAAAGTGAACCACGTGCGCGGATGAAAGTGAACCAGCAAGCGCGGGTTAAAGCGAACCGCTTTCCGCGGGTCAAAACGTACCACGTGCGCGGATGAAAGTGAACCACTAAGCGCGCTTGAAAATAAACCGGTTATTCGTTTTAACCTCCGTGAGACTATCATCTCCGGAGAACGCTAATGGCACGGATAACCGACATGATTCAACTTTCAGAAATACTTCGTCGTCTGAGGCGCGGCGAAGGCACCAACACAATCCACCGGGAACTTGGCTCCCATAAGACCGTTATCAGACGGGTGCGGGAGCTTGCGCAGTCCCGGGACTGGCTTGATCGACTCAGCCCCCTTCCCGACGAGCACGAACTTTTAATCGCATACCGGTCGCTGTTCGCGCCGGGTGAGCGAAAACACCCCCTGGACGCCTACAAGGACGACATCAAGAACTGGCGCGAGGACCGAGAGTCGTTTGTCGTGATCCGCCACAAGCTCAATGACAGGCTCGGAGGCGACATCATCAAGGACACGGCCCTGCGGGACTATGTACGCCGACACTTCCCATCGCTGCCGACGGCGGTAACGCGCCGTGAGGTTGAATTGAGCGTGGCCGAACTGGATTTCGGCTATCTGGGCAAGACAATCGACGAGACGGGGAGATTGCGCAAGACGTGGTTTATCTCTGTTCGCCTTCGGGCCTCGCGGCATGCCTACCGCGCGAAGCTGTACCGTACTGACCTGCGTACCGTAATCGCCGCGATCCAGAACGCCTTCCAGGCCTTCGGCGGCGTGCCGCGAGTGCTCGTCATTGACAATTTCAAGGCAGCCGTGGCGAAGGCCCACCAGTACGATCCCACCATTACCAAGAGCTTTTACGAATTCGCGAAGCATGCGGGTTTTTTACTGTCGCCCTGCCGGCCGTATTCACCCCGGCACAAGGGTGGCGTCGAAAGCGACGTGAAATACGTAAAGGGGAACTTCCTGCCGCTTCTGCGCGATTACGAGCGCGAGCGCGGGCATGAGACGATACGCGCCCGCGTCATCGACGAGCGGTTTTCCCGGTGGAACCGCGAGATAGCCATGAAGCGCCGTATCCGCGAAGCGGGCAACCGCACCGTGGAGGAGTTGTTCTCCGAGGAGTGTGAGCACTTGAGCGCGCTTCCGGAAACCCTCTACGAGATCGTCGAATGGTCCTCGAATGTAACGGTGCGGCCCTACTGGCACGTCCAGTATGAAACGAACCTCTACTCCGTTCCCTACCGAAATTGCGGGAAAAAGGCTGAAATCCGCGCCACGACGGGGCATGTCGAGGTGTTCATCGATCACGAGCTCGTGGCGCGGCACGGGCGATGTTATGAACGGGGGAAAAAGATCACCGTCAGGGAACACGGCCCGGCGGCATCCTTCGAGTATCTCGAAATGACCAGGTCCTTTCTCTTGAGAAAAGCCGATACGATCGGCCCACACGCGCGGCGGGTCATCGAATCGCTTCTCGACGATTCCGTGATCGACAGAACCCGCAGCGCCCGGGGGATCGTGTTCCTGACGAAAAAATATCCTCCCGCGCGCATCGAGAAGGCCTGTAAGCGCGCCCTGTTCTTCAATATCCCGCATTACCACAACGTAAAGCATATTCTCGAGCGAAAACTCGACGAGGAACCCATGGAACATGTCCCCGACGTGAACGGGCAGCTGCCGTTGATGTTCGCTCGCGACGGGAGCGCGTATAAAACCAATCGGAGGTAGATTATGGACGAACTGCATCAACTCAAGCCCCGCCTCAACCGGCTCAAACTTTCAGGAATACTGAACAACCTGGAATTCCGCATCCGGGAGGCACAGGAGGGGAAGCTCGGCTACTCGGAGTTCCTGCTCTCGCTGTTTCAGGACGAAGTAGAGCGGCGCGACACGGTCGCGCTGGCGCTTCGCATCAAACGGGGGAAACTCGATCCCCAGAAAACGATCGAATCGTTCGATTTCGACAGGGATCCGAGGCTCCCCCGGGCCCCGATCATGGAGCTTGCCTCATGTGAGTTTATCGACCGGCATGAAAACGTCATCCTTTCGGGACCCAGCGGGGCCGGGAAGACCCATTTGGCGTTCGCTCTGGCCCATGAAGCGGCACGACGCGGGTACGATGTCCATTTCGACCGTGCATCTTCAATCCTCTCCTGGCTTCACGGTGGGCGCGGCGACGGCTCCTTCGATCGACGCTTCAAACAAATCGTCGATATCCCGCTTCTGGTCATCGATGATTTCGGACTCATGGATCTGTCGGCGCGCGAACAGATCGATGTGTATGAGATCGTCTGCGGTCGCTACGAACGTCGGTCCACCGTCATCACCAGCAATCGGGATGTGAGCGAGTGGTTCTCGCTTTTCCAGAATCCCTTGCTCGGTTCGGCCGTCATCGATCGACTTGTCCATCGCGGCGTACGGCTTCTGGTCGAGGCCGATAGCTACCGTCTGCATGAATCGCAAAAAGTCAATTCGCGGTATGGCGATTTTTCAGGATTGACAAACGGTAAAATGTGAGGTTTCTGTTCCTCGAAAATAACCGGTTCATTTTGACCTGCGAACCCGGTTCACTTTAAGGCGCGGGTAACA